>CANQCA010000078.1 GCA_947589585.1 uncultured Clostridia bacterium | reverse complement strand
TCGACTTTTACACCGCCGAGATCAAGGTGCGGGATACGCGCTTTGTGTATATCTTCGAGATCGAAGAGGGGGGAAAGAGCTTCTATTTTTCCGAGGACGGCGTCACCGAAAATTACGATTTCCGCCTCGCCTACTACAACAGCTTTCAGCTTCCCTATATCAACCGCGCCGACGTCATGGGTACGGTGGATTGGGTGAAGAAGGCCGTCTTCTACGAAATTTTCATCGACCGTTTCCACCGCGGAAACATGCAAAAAGAGGACGGCTATATCAACCTCGCCTGGGGGCAAATTCCCAACCCCAAGAGCTTTGCGGGGGGCGATCTCGACGGCATTACGCAAAAGCTCGGGTATCTCAAAAGCCTCGGCGTGAATGCGCTCTATCTCACCCCCGTGTTTGCGTCAGTTTCCAATCACAAGTACGATTCCTACGACTACTACCGCGTGGACGACATGTTCGGCGGGGAGGGGGCCCTGAAAAATCTCATCGAAAAGGCGCACGCGCGCGGCATGAAGGTGGTCCTCGATGCGGTGTTCAATCATTGCAGCGAAAAAACCGTGCAGTTTCAGGACGTGCTCGCGCGGGGCAAGCAGTCCCCTTACTTCGATTGGTTCATCATCCACGGCGATAAGATCGATGAAAGCAAGGCAAACTACGAGTATTTCAGCCTCTGCAAATACATGCCGAAGTGGAATACTTCCAACAAAGAAGTACAGAGCTTCCTCAACGGCATTGCGACCTACTATATAGAAAAATACGATATCGACGGGTGGCGGCTCGACGTTTCCGACGAGGTCTCCCACGACTATTGGAGATCGTTCCGAAAGGCAGTCAAGGCCATCAAGCCCGATTGCCTCATCCTCGGCGAGAATTGGCACGATTCCTACCCCTTCCTTCGCGGCGAGCAATTCGACGGCATCATGAACTATGCACTCACCAAGGCCTGCCTCGACTTTTTCGCCCGCCGCACATTGGATGCGGAGGGGTTTGCGCACAGGCTCTCCGCACTCTATATGCGCAACACGAAGCAGGTCAACGCCATGATGCTCAACCTTTTAGACAGCCACGATACGCACAGGTTTTATAGCGAAGTGGGCGGGGATGAGGACCTTCTTCTTTGCGCCCTTGCCGTCATCTATCTGCACACGGGCGCGCCCTGCGTCTACTACGGGACGGAGATCCCCATGGAGGGCGGGTACGATCCCGACTGTAGAAGGACGATGGATTGGACGCGCGAGGCAAGGCTCAAGGAAACGATCGCTTCCCTCGGCAGCTTAAGAAAGCGCAGAGAGATCGTCGAGGGGGAAATATCTTTTTCGGCGGAAGGCGGCCTGTTCATCCTCGAGAGAACGCTGAGAAGCGCCATTCGCCTTGTAATCAACAATACCCGAAAAGAGACACCATTCACCTCCGAAGGAGAGGTCCTTCTTTCTCACAAACTGAAAGAGGGAAACCTCTCCCACGGCGGGTTTGTGATAGAGTATATTGCAAAAAAAGGAGGGGAGCATGAGTAAAAATCTGTCGGCGGTCGTCGCACACATCGCCATCCTTCTCGCCGTCTTCATCGTGTGCGGGCTTCTTTCGAGCGTGGCGGCGGCAACGGATGCGGGTGCGGCGAAGTTCACGGGAGAGCTCGAAGAGAACGCGACGTTGCGTGTGCTCGAAAACGACACCGCGATCAAGCAGGGGTATCTTGCCGAGCTCATCGCGGCGTTCAACGAGGAGTACAAGGACTACCACATCACCGTGCAGGACGCCAACATGGACCAGTATACCGACCTCGAGAACGACGGCCCCTACGGCTACGGGCCCGACGTTTTGTATCAGGCAAACGACAGGATCATGCGCTATCCCGACGGAAAGCACATCCTGCCACTGCCCGCAGAGGAGTTCGACTGCTACGACAAGATCAGCGAGAAAGGCTGGCAGGCCTACCGCCGCACCGTCGCGGGGCAGGAATACACCTTCGGGATCCCCGTCAACGTGCAAGGGCCCCTTCTCTACTACCGCAAGGACCTTCTCCCCGAGAATTGGGAGAGCGAGTGGGACGACGACGGGGACGGCATCCCCGATATGGTCGAATATTGGACGGACATGTACCGCTTCTCCAAGGAGATCAAGGAGGGCGGCGGCGGGAAAAAGTTCGGCTACATGCGCTCCTTTCTGGAGCCCTACTTCTCGGTGGGGTATCTGTATAGCTACGGCGGATACACCTTCGGGAAGGGCAACACCGACCCGAGCGACATCGGGCACAGCAAGGGGAACGCCGAGCTCGGCGCAAACATCATCCGCCAGCTCGCCACCGTCATGGACCAGCGCTGCATCGACGATTCGGTGACGACGGGCGCCTATGCCGCCCTCGCCTCGGGAGAGTTCTTTGCGACTATCACGACGCCCGACGTCTATACCATGTTCGTGGATGAGATGAAGGCAAAGGGCTATACGGAGGATTTTATCGCGGAAAATCTCGTCACGACCTATATCCCCAAATTGCCCGCAAGCGGCAATTTAGAGGACGAGAGCCAAGGGTTTATCGAGTGCAACATGATGGGCGGCGTGCAGGGGTATGCGATCAGCTCCTACACAAAATACCCGAACGCCGCGCTCGCCTTCGTCAAGTTCGCAACGAGCTACGAGATGATCAAAAGAAGGAACGAGCTTTTAGGCATCGTGCCCGCCCGCGGGGACGTCGCCGACGAAGTGGGGGGACTTTCCGAAGTCATCAACAACAATTTAGAGGCGGGAAATATCACGGTCATGCCCTCCATCAAGGAAAATGCACAGATCTGGACGCCGCTGCAGACGCTCTTTCAGGACCTTGCAAAGGACGCCTTCCGCACGGGCGCGGAGATCAAGTATGCGACGCTCGATAGCATGAAGGAAGCCCTGCAAAGGGTGGACCAGCAGATCTACGACAGCATCTTTACATTGCAATAAAGGAGAAAGTCAATGGAAGATAGAAAAGAAAATGTTGCACGGAAGCTCGGGCGGGGCTTTCGGGCAACGCTTGAAAAAATCAAGAACTTCTTTTTAAGCCTTCCCGCGCGTATCAAGCAAAAATTAGCGGGCGCAAAGGAAATTCTGACGCAGGGGAACGGCAAGGTCGCCGCCTCGATGGTGGTCATGGGGCTCGGGCAGCTTTTATACCGCCAATGGGCGAAGGGCATTTTGTACCTTCTCGCCCAGCTCGCCTTCCTCGCCTACTTCATCTTGAAGGGCGCGGGGGACCTCATCGGCTTTTTCACACTCGGCACGCATGAAAGCAACGCATGGTACGGTGTCGAGGGGGATAACTCTGTCATCATGATGCTCATGGGGATCCTCGCTATTATCGCCCTCATCTTCTACTTTGTCATCTATCTCGCGAACGTGAAGGACGCCTATAAGATCCAATGCGCCGTGGACACGATGAAGAGCCCTGCTTCCTTCAAAAAGGAGCTCTCTTCCCTTCTCGGGAAGAACTTCCACAAGACGGCGCTCGCCCTGCCCATCATCGGCGTGTGCGTGTTCAGCGTGCTCCCCATCATCTTCATGATCCTCATCGCCTTCACGAACTACGGCGGCACGGTGGTGCCGCCCGCCCTCGTCGATTGGGTGGGGTTTGAAAACTTCACAAAAATTCTCACGCTTGGGCAGTTCGCGCCCACCTTCTTCAGGATCTTCGGTTGGAATATCCTCTGGGCGGTGCTCTCCACCTTCATCAACTACTTTGCGGGGCTCGGGCTCGCACTGCTTCTCAACAGGAAGTGCGTCAAGGGCAAGACGTTCTGGCGGCTCTTTCCCATCCTCGCCTACGCCGTCCCCGGGTTCATCACGCTCATCGCCTTCAAGTTCATGTTCTCCTACGGCGGACCCATCAACCAAATGATCACGGACGCGGGCGGCACGGCGGTCGGCTTTCTGGATATCGACGCCAAGTGGACGGCGCGCTTTATCGGCCTCGGCGTGAATGCGTGGCTGAATATCCCGAGCGGGATGCTACTCGCAACGGGCATTTTATCCAATGTGAACACCGATCTCTACGAGGCGGCGCGGGTGGACGGTGCGAGCCCGTGGAAACAGTTCGTGCGGATCACCCTCCCTTATGTGCTCTTTGCGACCATGCCCGTGCTCATCTCGCAGTTCATCGCCAACTTCAATAACTTCGGCATCTTCTATTTCCTGCGCGGCGGACTGTATATGGACGGCTATTTCCTCGCGAGCGATACCGACCTTCTCATCAACTGGCTGTACAATATGTCCATCGACAACAACTACTATTCCATCGGCGCGGCGATCAGCATCATCATCTTTGCGGTGACCTCCGTCATCTCCCTTGCGGTGTATGTGCTCTCGCCGTCCTATAAACAGGAGGAGACCTATCAATGAAAAGGAGAAAAATAAGACCCAAGAGGCTCTTCGGCGCGGCGATCACATACCTTATCATTCTCGCCGTCTGCTTTGTGTTTCTCTTCCCCATCCTGTGGCTCGTACTCGCGTCCTTTTCCAAGACGGGCTCCATCTATTCCTTCCGCGGGTTCTTCCCGACGGAGTACAGCTTCGATAGCTTCGTGAAGCTCTTTACGGACACGGAGATGTACAACTATCCGCGTTGGTTCTTGAACACGCTCTTTATCGCGCTCATGTCGAGCCTGTTCGGGACCACGCTCACCATTCTCACGGCATACTGCATGTCGCGCTTCCGCTTCAAGAGCAGAAAGGCGCTCATGAAGACGACGCTCATCCTCGGCATGTTCCCTTCCTTCATGACGATGACGGCGGTGTATATCCTCATGACGCAGTTCAACCTCATCAACCAGCGGTGGGGGCTCATCCTCATCTACTCGGCGGGCGCGCCGATGGGGTATCTCACGCAGAAGGGGTTCTTCGATACCATATCCATCTCCATCGACGAGGCGGCGCGCATCGACGGCGCGACCAACTTCCAGATCTTTATGCGCATCACCCTGCCGCTCGCCGCACCCATGATCGTCTACACCCTGCTCTCGTCCTTCGTGTGGCCGTGGTCGGATTTCATCCTTCCCAAACTTCTTCTCAAGAACAAGGATCTCTACACGGTCGCAGTGGGGCTCATGGCGCTCGACAACACGGAATTTTCCCGCTTTGCGGCGGGCTCCGTCTTCATCGCGGTGCCCATCGTCATCTTCTACTTTGCACTGTCCAAGTTCCTCATCAACGGCCTCTCCGCGGGAGCGGTCAAACAATAAGGAGAAAAAGTTATGGCAAATCTGAGCTTGAAACACATCTACAAAGTGTATCCCAACGGCACCAAGGCCGTGAATGATTTCAACATGGAGATCGAAGATAAGGAGTTCATCGTCTTCGTCGGTCCCTCGGGCTGCGGCAAGTCCACGACGCTCCGCATGATCGCGGGGCTCGAGGAGATCTCGGCGGGGGAGCTCAGGATCGGCGATACCGTCGTCAACGACTTGGAACCCAAGGAGCGGGATATCGC
>CANQCA010000077.1 GCA_947589585.1 uncultured Clostridia bacterium | reverse complement strand
ACGCGTCATTCTGCCCCGCGCGCACTATTGTCGACTAAGCGCGGCACGAGCCACAGGCGAAGTAGCCGAAACGGCTATACCATGTCCGCAATAGCCCATCCTCGAAGGATCCCGCAATACGAAGTCCGAATGCTTTCTGATTCGTCACTCTGCCCTGCGCGAAGCTTCTATTTGTAAACTAAGCGCGGCACGAGCGCTCTGCGCGAAGTGGCACCGTCGAAGGGTGACAACAATATGAATAAGGTCATGCTTCGACAAAGCTCAGCATGACGTTATTTGGCATATTCCTCTTACCGCAAACACACCTTAAAAAAGGAGGATCAAACAATGTTGGAACTTATCAAGTACATCGTCGAGCAGTTCGCCGAGGATAAGGAACATATCGAATACAACGTGGAGGAGACGGAGGAACAGATCAACGTCACGATCCTTCTCGCCGATTCGGATATGGGCAAGGTCATCGGCAAGCAGGGCAAGATCGCCAAGGCGCTCAGAACTTTGGTGCGCGCTGCGACGCCCCGCGATTCCAAGAAGTACAACATCGAGATCAAAGAACGCGAAGAATGATCTCACGCGAAAATTATCCCCGCTTTTAGGCGGGGATTTTTTGTGTGCGTTTGAAAGCATTTTTGCCATATGTTTGCACATGCATGCGATCGCTTTTTTCGAAGAAAACATATGCCCGCATGTGTTTTCTGAGGCATATGTTTCGGACATGGGTAGGGGAAAACGCGTTGCGAAACAAAATTCCTTCGCAAGGCATGCGTCATGCTGAGGCGAATTGCATTACGCAGTCCACGGCGGTCCATCCCCGAAGCATCCCGAACTACGAAATCCATGGGTAACCGCGTCATGCTGAGCGTAGTCGAAGCATGACCGCACTTGCGTAAAAAGCCGTCACCCTTCGACACGGCTCAGGGTGACGTGATAAGAAGCATCCCCCAAATAGAAAACGCGGACTTCGTATGCGTGGATTCTTCGGATAGTTGCCCCGTCGGAAAGTCTTATGAACATTATCGCCTCAGAATGACGCTTGACCCCCACGGACTCCGTATAAGAGGATTCTTCGGGAAGTTGCTTTTGCGGACAGCCGTATTGATAGTTCGGCTACTTCGCGGTCGGTGACCGCTCGTGCCGACCTTAGTCTACAAATAGAAGCTTCGGTCGGGGCAGAATGACGCTCGCCTTTGCTTCTGTATTTTTGCGCGAGCAGGGTTTTCCCTGCGCTGCGCGCCCCCATTTGCTAAGCCACCGCACGCTTACTGTATTTGAAAACATATAGGCATAGCGGGCGATAAGGTTGAGAGATGTACAAAACGAACCCCTTGCAAATTTCTTTGCCCTTAGTATCGGAAAAGCGGCGCCTGAAGGCGCCGCTTGGATTTCTATCGAAAGAAATTTGCGAAATTAAATGATATAATCGGGATCCGAAGCGGCGTCGTCGAGGTCGTGGCGCTGAAGCTCATAGCCGGGCTTGCCGAGAAGGGCGAAGGTCGCCTTTTTCCCCGCCTCCACGCCGGGCTGATCGTACGTATTGATATTGAGCATGGCACCCGCATAAGCCGTCTGAAGCTCAAAGAAGTACAAAAGCTGCCCGAGCGTAAATTCATTCACTTCGGGGAGATTGATGGTATAGTTGAGCCTGCCCGCCTTGGTGAGGGCGTAGGCCGTCGCCTTGTTCTCTGCCTGAATGAGTTCCTCCATCGTGTGCCCGCCGAGGAAGGCGACGTCGGGGATATCCTCATAGCCGTGGGGAATGGGCGTCTTTTCCTTATAGGATGTGACGGAGAGGAAGGTCACGACTTTGTCGTAGGGGCCTTCGGTATAGAGCTGGACCTGCGAGTGCTGGTCGGTGACGCCGAGCGCCTTGACGGGGGTCTGCCCGACATGGCAGGGCTGATTGTCGAGGGTGATGTTCTTGCCGAGCGATTCCGCCCAGAGCTGGGCATACCAATCGGAGACGTATTTCAAATTATCCGAATAGGGCATGAGAACGTGAATGTTCTTCCCGTCCTGCATGGCGATATATTGCAACGTTGCCGCCATGAGCGCAGGGTTCTTGTAGACGTCGGATGACTTGCACATCTTATCCATGAGGGCAGCGCCCTTCAAAAGCGCTTTGATATCGATGCCGCACACCGCCGCAGGGAGAAGTCCCACGGGGGAGAGCTCGGAGAACCTTCCGCCCACGCCGTCGGGGAGTACATAGGATTTCACGCCGCCGAGCTCTTTTGAGATCTTCACGAGGTTCCCGCGCGCTGCGTCTGTCGTGAAGATGACGTTCTCGCGGATATTGACGCCGGCTTTCTTCAAAAGATCGGCGATGATGAGGTACTGCGCCATCGTCTCGCTCGTCGCACCCGACTTGGAGATGACGTTGAAGCACGTCCGTTCCACGTCGATGACGTCCAGAAGCTCCTTCATGCGGACGGGGTCGACGTTGTCTTCCACATAGAATTTGGGGCCCTTGCGCTTGGACTTGGGAAGGTCGTTGTAGTGCAGATGGCAGAGTGCGGCATGCGCCATGGAGGGACCGAGGGCAGAGCCGCCGATGCCGAGCACGACGAACGCGTCGAAGCTCCTTCTGATGAGCTTCGCCGTCGTCAGAATATCCGCGACGATCTCGTTCTGGTTATAGGGAAGCTCCGTCCAGCCCATGAAGAGATCGTCTCTCCCGCGGTTGGAAGCAACGTATGTATGCGCCGCCTTGGCGATTTTTTTATGTGCGGCGATCGTCTTTTCCGAAATACCCTTGCCGCCGAGATATTTATCCGTCATGTTCGTGTAGTCGAGCGTCAGCCGAAGCTGTTTGCGCCGTTCATCTGTCAGTTTCATTTTGTCCCTCCAATGAGAAATTCGCATACATTATAGCATGCTTTGCGCAAAATGGCAAACTGTGGAGAGGATATTCGCAAAATAATTTCCCGATTTCATGCAGCCTTGGGAAGGCGTCTTCGCTTGGCCTTCTTCCTGAGAAACTTTTTCAGGAAGGCGACGGGGTAGAAGAGATGGAAGATGCGGAAGAGGGCGAGCTCCGACGCGCCGACCGCGAACATCGTGATCAGGTGGGCGGGGATGTAGCTGAGCACCGCCATGAGAATGTTTTCGAGGAGCACCCCGATGAGCGAAGAGAGGGAAGCACAGAGCAACACGCGCAGAAAATACGATCCCGAGCGCAGGCGGCCCGTCTTCTTTACGAGGAGGACGAGCGAGCAGACCGCCGTCAGGATATATTCCGCCGCCATGCCGACGAGGAGGGCGCCGCTGCCGAGATAGGGGGGGAGGATCCAGACGCAGGCGATGAGCGCCCCCGCGCCGAGCAAAAAGAAGAGCAGGGTCTGTTTTTCGCACCCCATCGAGTTGAGCATGCTCGTCGCGATGAGGGAGATGCTCATGGGGAGCAGCATGAGCGCACTGCTTGCGATGAGCTTTCCGCTCTCGGCGTTTCGAAAGAGGAAGATCCCGACCCCTTCCCCGCAGGAGAGGAAGAGGGGGATGAGCGCTCCCGCGAGGAGAAAGGCGGCGTTGAGCGCTTTTGCCGTGAGTGCGGCGAGTTTTTCGCGATCCTTCTTATAATAGCATTCCGCCATTTCGGGCACGAGCACGAGGGCGATGGAACTGATGAAGGAATTGGGGATCATGAGCACGGGCATTACCATGCCGCCGATGATCCCGTAGGCACTCATCGCCTGCGCACGGGACATTCCAGCCGCCATCATGCGGAGGGGAAAGAGGACGGAAATGAGCGAGCCCGCGAGCGAGGAGAGGGTGCGCATGGCCGTCACGGGGAGAGAGGAGCGGAGAAGGGGCATTATCTCCCCCTTGGGCGAGCGCAGCCTTCCCCCCTTCGACCAAAAATAGAGGGAGGCGATCGTGAAGGAGCAAAGGTAGGAGATGAGCACGGCGACGCCCGCCTTGTTCACATCGGCGATCGTGCCCGCGGTAAAGACGAGAAGGGCAACGCCGACGAGGATCATGATGATCTCTTCGATAAGCTCGATGAGGGAGTAGGCGAAAAACCGCTTGTTCCCCCAAAAACTGCCGCGGATCATCGCATAGACCGATGTGAAGGTGAGCCCGGGCAGAACGATATAGAAGACGTCGGCAGAGCGGGGATCGGAGAAGATGCAAGAAAAGGGCGTTCGAAGCAGGAAGAGAATGAGCGTGATCGCCCCGCTCACGGCTGCAGAAAGCATGATCGCTGCAGTCGTGGCCTTGTTTTCGCCCGCGAGATAGCCCCTTGCACGGTGCTTGGAGATGGTGCGCGAGAGGGTGATGGGAAGCCCCGAGGAGGAGATGGTGAGAAAGACCGCAAAGACGGTGAGGGCGACCTGATAGACGCCGAGCCCTTCAGGCCCGAGCGTGCGGGATAAAATGATGCGATAGACAAAGCCCAAAGCATGTTCGAAGATGGTAAACGCCGTGACGAGCGCCGTAGTCTTGTACAAGTTCATGTGATATCGTATGAAGCATGTCAACTTTTTATGAGCGTGCGCATACAATGAAGATGTGGAACTCTCGCTTGTAAAAAGAAGATACTACCGCGTCAAGCATGCCCAGACGCTCGAAGAGATCGCACGCACCTTTTCCCTCCCGCCCCGCCTTCTCGCCGCAGAGAATGCCCTGAGTGAAGAACCCTTCGAGGGGCAGCTCCTTTGGATCCCCGAAAGAAGGGGGGATCTCTACACCGTACAGGGCGGAGAGAGCAAGGCGCTCCTGTGCGGCTCGGAAAAAGCATTTGAGGAAAAGAATAAGACCGCACTTTTTTACATCGGCCAGACGATTTTGCTGTAAGGCTCATCGCCTCAAGCCATGTCGAAGGGTAACGATAACGTTAAATTTTTATAATTTTATATAAAAAATCGCAAGAAACTATTTATTTCGATAAATTTCGAAATAAAATTGGGGTTGACTGGCGCGGGGACGCATCTTCCCCCGGTCACCGTCACACAATAACCTGCGGGGTGCATATAATGCAGTAAACCGATAAGGTTTTATACGGAGGTAACCAATGTCATTTTTTTCCAATTTTTCGTCGGACCACTGCCCCGGGACCATCGCGGGCAATCCTTTGAACGGTCTGTGCGAAAAGGTGTGCATACAGGCGGAGAAGATCTTCGATGCGGGCATCATCCAGACGCGGCTTGAAAACTACACCGCTCCCATCCTCGATCCCACGCCCGCAAATCCTACATATCCTCTCACCTTCGTGAGCGCCCGTTCGACCTCTTCGGTGGGAACGGTCACGAACGTGAATGTCGACCGCCAGGGAGAGGGTTGCCTTTCCCGCGTGCAGGCGACGGTCACGATCCCGATCGAGATCGCTTATGTCGATGCAAACGGCGTCGAGGGCGTCGCGACGAGCAATATTTCTCTTTCGGAAGACGTCCTCATGTACGTTCCGCCCGCATCCGTCATGCCCTTCACCGTGACGAGCGTCGCATCCTGTGTCTCGCCCGAAGGCACCTTCGATGCGACGACGGGCAGCTTCATCATCTCGGCGTGTGTGACTTGCATTCTCAAGATCGCCATGCAGGTCGAACTGCTCGTACCGAGCTACGGCTACTGCGCCATCCCTCCCGCCCAGGAGTACACGCAGGAGGTCTGCACGGGATTTTTCGAGCTCCCGCT
>CANQCA010000076.1 GCA_947589585.1 uncultured Clostridia bacterium | reverse complement strand
CGAGCCTTTCTGAAACCGTCACCCTGCCCCGACCGCGGCTTCTACTGATTATCCAAGGTCGGCACGAGCGGTCACCGACCGCGAAGTAGTTCTGTCGAAGGGTGCCCACATTGTAAGGTCATGCTTCGACTACGCTCAGCATGACGATATTAGAAACATACGGACTTCGTATAAGGGGATTCTTCGGAGAGTTGCTTTTAAGGACAGCCGTATTGACAGTTCGGCTCAGAATGACGCTTACCTCCACAGAGTAACGCTTACTACCACAGAGTGACGCTTACTACCACAGAGTGACGCTTACTACCACAGAGTGACGCTTACCACCACCGGATGACGCGTGCCTCTTTACGCAAAATGAGAGCGCTTACCCTCGGACATGGGTGGCACAAAATTTGTCTATATAAAAAACCGTCCGAATTTCTCGGACAGTTTTTTGATTTGAACGAAACCCGCGCGACGATCGCGCGGGTCCATGAAAGGAAAATTATGATAGGGGCGATCATAGGAGACATCGTCGGCAGCAGATTCGAATTTATCGAAGATGACGACCGAGGCAAAAATTTCAAATTTTTTACAGGGGCCTGTCGTGCCACAGACGATACGTTCATGACGGTAGCGGTTGCGCAGGCGCTGCTTCTTTGCAAGGGTGACTACGCAACGCTTGCCGAAAAAACGATCAACTGTATGCGCACCGTCGCAAGGGCTCATCCCCATATGGGGTGGGGCGAGAAGTTTTATCATTGGCTATTCGATGGCAATTCAACTTTGCCGATCAATAGTTACGGGAACGGAGCGGGGATGCGGATAAGCCCTGTGGGCTGGGTCGCAGATTCCGAGACGCAATTAAAATCGTTGGCGAACATCATTACCGGAGTGACCCATAACCACCCCGAAGGATTGAAGGGGGGCGAGGCGATCGCGCTCTGCGTTTATCTTGCACGCATTGGCGCGGAGAAGCCGGTCATCCGGGAACGCGCCGCAAGGTATTATCCGATATTGAACGACAAGTCTTTCACGATTCCGAATTTGCAGATCTCATACGGGTATGACGATCATGGGAATTGGGTGACCTGCCAAGGGAGCGTCCCGCAAGCGATCCTGGCGTTTTTGGAGAGCGATGGCTTTGAAGACGCGGTCCGTAACGCCGTGTCGATCGGCGGGGATTCGGATACGATAGGGGCGATGGCGGGCAGCATCGCGGAGGCTTATTACGGGGTGCCTGCCGAACTCGAAGAGCAAGCGCTTGCCTATCTTTCCGACGATCTTAAGGGAATTTATTATGCGTTTGAGCTTATCAGAAGGCGTCGGGTCGAAAGATGAGAAAATCCCATCCGCCCGCTTATAAGTCGATATTTGCGATGATGGAAATTGCCTGGATGAAGTAACCGAGATGGTTTTGTACGGAGACGAGACTGTTCGTCGGCATGGTCATGACGAATGCGCCGTTCTCTTCCCTGATGAAAAATCTCTCTTTGATCGCGTTTAATTTTTCCCGATAGTCTTGGAGACGGATATCCACCGATTCGATGTAATCCCGCGTTGTTCCGCAGTCTGTAACGACAGGTCTGCCGTCTTCCGTTTCGGAAAACCGCAGCGCAATGCTTTCGTTGCTTTCCAAATGATAAAAGGGCAAGGAGATTAAGACGGCATCGTTTCCGTATCTTACGGTTATGTCCTCTCTGTATTGGTCTAAAAGCGCTTTAATATCGATTATAGGGATCCTCACATAGCTGATATTTTTTTCATTGTACCACAAAACGCTCCATATGTAAAATCACTGACGATGGAAACGCCGGTCGGAAAGTCATTTTCCAAACAAAGACAAAAGAAAAAGCGCCGAACTGATTTTCAGTGCGGCGCTTTTTTCGGAAAACCACCGGGGCTGGCCGGTGGCAGCAAGGCAAAGGGAAGAGGACTTTCGCAATTGACGGAAGAGGTTCATGCCTTCGGGCTCTTTGCGGGCCGTATGGAGACGTTCCCGCACAGCACTTCGGCGTAGGAGTAGGAAGTCTTTCCCAAAAAGTTCTTATCCGCAGGTTCGACGGTGAAGAGTGCGGGATAGACCCCCGAGAGCATCCCGCAAAAGCGCAGGACTTTGTTTCTGCCTAAATTCACGGTGACGTTCACTTGCTTTTGAAAATTATCCGCTATGTCGGCCTTGACCTTTGCGATATCGTGTTTTGGCTTGATCATGCCTTGATTTTTGCCTGATTTTTCGAAAATTATACTTTGCCAAACCGCCTCATTTTTATGATACTGCTCAAAATTACGGGGCGAGGTCGCCCTTCCTTATTATTCGATCGTATTCGGCACACCTTCCCAAAATCCTCCGCGCATAACGGCAGAGGATCCCGCATAGGATAGAGGGAAGTCAAAATCGGGAGAGGTATCATCATGAAAACGCAAACGCAGGTGTTCCGCGGGTTTGGCAAACGCAAAGAGATCGCCGCCCAGACGGCCGTGGAGTGCAGGTTCACGCAGGAAGTCGAGACAATTCTATCCGTGCATTGCTCGGCCGCGCTCACGGGAGCGGAAGTGGGAAACGGCGAGGTGCGCTATTTCGGCAAGGCGCATTTTTCTCTCGTCTATGAGGATGGGGAGAAAAAAGTGTGCCGTGCAGAGAAGGGGGTGGAATTCACGGCCGTTGCGAAGGATGAATTCCTATTCCCCGCACTCGAGGCACGTGTCGCGCTCGCAGTCGAGAATATCTCCGTTCGCAGGGAGGGGGCGAGCGTGTACGCGCAGGCCCTACTCGGGGCGGATATCGCGCTCTTCGGCGAGCAAAGCTTCGAATACCTCTCGGGGGGCGACCTCATCATGAAGCGGGAACCCGTCAAAGTGCTCACGGCACATCTCGTCTCGGGAAGCGCAGAGGCGGAGGATGAGTTCGAAACGGAGGATATCGGCGATATCCTGCAGCACGCCGAGACGGTGACCCTATCGGAGATCGTCTGCGAGACGGGCACACTCAAGCTCGAGGGAGAAGTGCACCTCGGGATCCTTGCCTTAAAGCCGGGCGGGGCGCTCGCTTCCTTCGAACGGCTCATCCCCTTCGAGATAGAAATTCCGTGCGACGCCTCTTCCTTCGGATGCAGTGCCGAAGCCCGTGTCTCGGTCATGGATGCCACCATTCACGCCGAAGCCGACGAAGAGAGCGATAAATGCCGTCTCTTTGCCGAACTCACGCTCGCGGCCGAGGGGTGCGTGTACGAAGAAGCGGCGATCGATGCGGTCGTTGACGCATTTTCCCCCACCCATGTCGCGGATCTGACCTTCGCAACGGCGGAGAGCGGCGGGGTCGGAGAGGTCGTTTGCCTCACAGACCATATCGCCGGCAAGTGCGCGCTCTCGGGGGAGATCTCCTTCTCGGACGCCCTGCAGGCCGTCACCCTTCAGCGTGCGGAGGCCGAACTTACTGCGGGGGAAGACGGGAAAAAGGTCGAGGGGATCGCCATGGCGACGCTCCTCCTCCTCGGTGCGGACGGGAGCCACCGCGGCGTAGAGCTGAGCCTTCCCTTCTCCGTTCCCGTCGAGGCGAAAAATGCGTCTGTGACCGTTTTGGTATGCGGCATGTCCGCAAGGCAGCGTCAGGAAGGCGAGATCGACGCGGAAGCGACGCTCAAGATCTGCATGCAGGAAAAGCGGGAGATCTCGGCACGGCTCGTGCAAAATGCCGAGGAAAAAGAGGCTCTTCCCGCCGAGGAAAGCGCGATCTCCGTCTATATCCCCCGTGCGGGCGACGGACTTTGGGAGCTCGCAAAGAGCCTGAAAAAATCCCCCGAGGACGTTACGGCGAGCAACCCCGATATCGAGTTCCCCGTAAAAGAGGGGCAGCGCGTCATCGTCTACAGGAAGCGATCCTTCATGTGATAGCGATCGTTCCCCGGCATTTCCCGCCGGGGACGCTTTTTTTGCAAAAGTTGTTGCAATGGCCGCCGTTTCATGGTAGAATAGAAGAGATGAACACGGTGCGGGTCAATGCATATGCCAAGCTCAACCTGACGCTCGATATTTTGGGCGCGGAGGGCGGCTGCCACATGCTCGATTCCCTCGTGACGACCGTGGACCTTTGCGACCGCATCATTTTGCGCAAACGAAGGGACGGGCTCGTCCGCATTCTCATGCGCGGGGCGGGCGCGGACATTCCCCCCGAAGAGAACAACGCACAGCGCGCAGGGGATGCATTTGTCGCGAAATACGGCACTTGCGGTGCGGATATCACCGTCCACAAGAACATCCCCATCGGCGCGGGTCTCGGCGGCTCCTCAGCGGATATCGCGGGGGTGATCGCGGGCATGGGTAGGCTGTTTTCTGTCTCTGACCCAAACGGGATGCGCGAGCTTGCCGCCTCGCTCGGCAGCGATGCACCCTTCCAGATGCGCGGCGGACTTGCCCGCATCAAAGGGCGCGGGGAACGGGTCGAGGCCCTTCCTTTTTGCACATTGCACTTTCTCATCCTCGTGCCCAAAGAGCGCGTCCTTGCACGCGAGGCCTATGCGCGCTTTGATGCGGCGGAGGGAAGACGGGGCGCGCGAACGGCGTCCGCGGCAGAGCTTCTTTCGGGGGGCGATCCCGCTTGGGCGGCAAAGAACTTCGGCAACGATCTCTTTTCTTCGGCCAAGGAACTTTGCCCGGCCGTCGGGGAAGCCTATCTCGCCCTGAAGAGCTTTTCACCCCTCGGCGTTTCGATGACGGGCTCGGGCAGCGCCGTGTTTGCCTGTTTCGAGAGCGAGGAGCTCTGCCTTTGGGCGAAGAGCCGCTACAGGGGAAAATGCCGTGCAATCGTCGCAAAGAGCGTGGACCCCATGGCGCAAATTCATCACACATCCCCCTTCGTCTTGGGCGAAGAGGAAAAGCAGGAGTGATATTATGGAAGAAAGGATTATCGATAAGGACGATCCCCGCAAGATCAGGATCAAGCACACTGCCGAGGGAGACGACGTCGTGGATCCGCTCGCTCTCGGTGCGGAGGAAGAGGATCTCTCCGACGAGGAAGCGGATTACATCGTCGAACTGCCCGAGGATGCGGAGGAAGGATACGACGAAGATCTCGTCGGACTCACCCCTTCCCAGCTCAAGGCGCGGCTCGAAGAAAAAAAGCGCGCCGAGGAGCGCGCCCGTGCGGAGTACCAAAAGCTTATGGACGAGGCGGCTGCCCTTCTCGAAAAAGGGGACTATGCGCAGGCGGAGCCTCTCTTTGCGCAGGCTGCCCTCTATGAGAGCGACGCCGTCATGGCGCGGCACGGGCTTTGGCTGTGCCGTACGAAGAACTTCACGGAGATCGAGACTTTTATGGACTACGATGCCGCACAGGAGTTCTATTGGACGGATGAAACGGTGCGCAAGGAAACGCTCGAAAAACTCGGAGACCGTATCCGCGGGAAAAAGCGGGAACTCGAAGAGGAAGCGGAGCCCCTTCGCAAACAATATAAGGAGGGGTACGAAAAGCGCGCCGAGGCGTTTGCCGCAAACAAAAAATACTACCTCATCCGTGCCCTCTGCGTGTTCGCCGCGCTCGTCCTTCTCCTCGTCGGGGCGGGTGTGAGCGCTTCCTTCCTCTTGAGAACGAGCGGGAACCTTCCCCTCATCCTCACGATCGTCTTTGCCGTGCTCGCCTTTGCCTCACTTGTCGTCTTCCTCATCTATGCCATGAAGACGCTGAATGCCCACCGGCTCTGCCTCGCGAATGAGAAGCTCTCCTCTACCGAAGAGGGCAGCCGTCTCGAAGACCTCAATACGCGCATCGCCTCTCTGGCTCTCGCCCTCGGCGAAGATGAAGGAACGGAAGAGACTTCGGAAGAATCGGAAGAGGAATAACGGAATCCCCCTTGCCCCCCTGTGAGGGGCGACAAGGGCGCAAAGAAAGCCTTCCCCACGCCAAGGGGAAGGCTTTTTTAATAAAATGTGTTGCAATTTGCGATACAATTTGCTATACTATTGATAGAGGTGATAGTATGGCAAATAAAAGTGCGAATGTTTC
>CANQCA010000075.1 GCA_947589585.1 uncultured Clostridia bacterium | reverse complement strand
GCGGCGAAAAAGCTCGGCTGCAACAAGATCGCCCTCGGGCACCACTTCGACGACGTCATCGAGACCATCCTCATGGGAATGCTCTACGCGGGGCAGGTGCAGACGATGCTACCGAAGCTCCATAGCGCGAACTTCGAGGGGATGCAGCTCATAAGGCCCATGTATCTGGTGCGGGAAAAAGACATTATCGCGTGGAAAAATGCTTACAGTTTGAACTTTTTACGCTGTGCGTGCAAGTTCACCGCGGATGCGGCGGAGGGGGAGAAGGACTCCAAACGACAGCGGGTGAAGGAGCTCATCCGCACCTTAAAAAAAGAGCTCCCGCAGGTGGAGCAAAACATCTTCAAGAGCGTCGAGAACGTGAACCTTTCCGCTGTCATCGCCTATAAAGATAAAGCGGGGAGAAGGCATTATTTTGATGAAGAAGAATAAATCGTAAAGGAGACAAAAGAAACATGAGTGAAGAAAAGAGAGTTTGGGGAATCCATACATTAGACGATGCACTATTCATTCGGGAAAATGTGATTGCGATCGGTTGGAAAGAAACGGGGGATTTGAGCTTATTAGATGATAGGGCGGCCTTTAAGGAAAGATATGCACAAGTCTATCCCGACGCACTGAAACAGAATATTGCGAATGCGGCGGGTATGCTTTATAGATTTGCAAAGGAAGTTCAAATAGGCGATTATATTATTTATCCCTCAAAAGCAGAAAGAATGATTTATTTCGGCGAAGTCGAGGGGAATTATACATATTGTCCCAATGCAGTTGCATACGTCCAACAAAGAAAAGTAAAGTGGATAAAAAAACTTCCTCGGACAGCTTTTTCGCAAGGCGCACTTTATGAAATTGGTTCGGCAATGACCTTTTTTACAGTAAAAAATTATGCCGAAGAATTTTTGGATACTTTTTTATCCAAAGGTTTGCATAAAAGGATCGCCGATTTGGAAGAGGACGAAAGCGTCGCCGCGACCGCGGAAGACATCAAAGAGAATACAAAAGATTTTGTTTTGAAGGAATTGAGCAAGAATCTTAAAGGATATGATTTAGAGGGATTCGTGGCAGACCTTCTTCAAGCGATGGGTTATCGCACAGCATTGTCGCCCCATGGCGGCGATAGCGGGATCGATATTACAGCGTATAAAGATGAGCTTCCGCCTCGGATCTTAGTCCAAGTCAAAAGCCAGGACGGTGATATCAAGGAAACCACGATCCAATCTCTGAAAGGCGCAATGCGCGAGGGGGATTACGGGGTTTTTGTCACACTCTCCGACTATACGAAAAATGCACAATTATATTTAAGCAACACGCCGATTATCCGTGGTATCAACGGCTCTGAATTGGTCGATTTGATTTTGAAATATTATGACAAATTAAGCGAAAAATATCGGAAGATTATACCGCTCTGCAAAGTGTATATTCCGATTGCGAAAGAAGAATGAGACGAATTTTGCTCTACCACTGCTTCGCATTGCTTTCGTCTCACACTGGTAGCGCCCGCGTTATTCGCCTATAAGGACAAATCGGGCACCAAGCGCCGCTTTGATGAAGGGGAGAAAAAAGAGGGTGAGAAAAGAAAAATGAAGTGGATGAAAAAGTTTTTCTGTGCCGTCTTGGCGGTTTTGGCGATGCTTCTTTCCGCATGCGGCGGAGACATGAAGGGATGGCCCAAGCTTGATTTGAACTTGGATATCGGAAGTTATGATGAGGTTTCGCTCGAATATCATCACATCTCTTCCCGATCCGATCGGATGCTGCCAGACGTCGATGAGGATTACTTCGGGACTTCGTCCGATGAAGAGGTCATAAACGATATCTATCAACGAATCAACGGATTGCCGTACAGTGAAGAGATTTATGATGAAATCGACACGGAGAACTATCGGAGTAAGGTGGCCATCACATTTTGGAAGGACGGACAAGCAGGGTACACATTCACGTTTTATGGATATTCCATAAAAAACGGCTATTTTGTCTTTGATAACGGGGAGATACATAAGTATTTAGGCGACTTTGTAAGCCTTACATACGAAAACGTCAAGGATAAACTCAATTCTTCTGCATTTTAGATCAACAAAGGAGAAGTATGTTTTTTTTCTTTTTTAATTTTTTCGGGTTAGAGAAGGAGCCCGTTGTAAGGAAAGCATTCTATAATTTTTGTTTTGAAAAAATCTTGCATGACGGCTACCTCGACATGAGCAGTTTTTTGGACGGGGGCTTCACCAAGGAGGAGATGAGATACCGCCTTGCCGTTGAGCGTTCGATCTACATAAAACTCTATCAAGAAGATTATCCCGATAAAAATAACGCACAACAGACGTGGCAAAGACTATTTCAAGGCAACGAAAGGGTGATGGAAGATCGCATAGAACCCTCTGTGACGACGGAGCTTTCCGCGACGGAAATCGAGGCGATCGTATATTGGGCTTATATGACGATGAAAGAGAGGACGGAGCGCGTGGATTTTACGTTGGAACTCTTCTCCAAAATCAAAGAGTTCCACAATATCAATCACTTAATCGTCGAAAAAGACGGTGTCTTCTATAACTCGGAGATGGTGGAGATCAACATTGTATCGACGATCGCAAAGTTCAGCTCTGCTTTGGCGAAGATCAAACCCAAGAATGAAATGCTCTTTTTCCGCGGGCACGGCGATGCAAACTATATGTTGAAGCCCTCCATTTATCGAAAGGAAAAATGGATGAAAAGCGAGCGGGAGATGTATAACGATCTTCAGATCAGATGTCCGGAAGATTTCGAAAAATGCCACACCCATCTCGAAAAACTCGTCGAAATGCAACACTACGGGCTGCCGACGAGGATGCTCGATATTACGCAGAATCCGCTTGTCGCCCTTTACTTTGCATGCGAATCCAAGACGCGCGGGTATGGCGAGGTGATCGTCTTCGCCGTCGGGAAGGATAAAGTCAAATATCCCCAAAGCGATACCGCCTCGATCTTGGCAAGTCTTCCCACATTTGACTTTAATACGCAACAAACATTTAAGAACTTGGCGCTGGACAGGTCTGTGACAGACGAGATATTCAACGACCGCGTAAAAAGGTTATTGCATGAGATCCGCTTGGAAAAGCCCGCTTTCAACGCAGAGATCAAGAAGACGGATGTGCTAAACAGCATCTTTATTTTGGCTTTGAGGAACAACCGCCGCATCACAAAACAGGAGGGCGCTTTCATTCTTACGGGCCTTGCGGAAAGCGTCGACCAGCTCGATAAATTCCGATACAGGAATCGGGATAAAAAGAAGATCGTCATTTTGATCAGAGATAAGGATAAAATGTTGGAGAAATTATCCGACCTATCCATCAATCGGGCAACGCTATTTCCCGAGATCGATTGTGTCGCGGAATTTATTAAGGGTCAGTATACGCAGGTAAAATGATAAAAAAGGGCAGAAAGTTCGAAGTATGGAGTTTGAAAGGCTTCCCCCATATGAAGGGGGAAGCTGTCGCGCAGTGACTGATGAGGGTTGACTGCTATTTCGTCATGCTGAACGTAGTTGAAGCATGACCCTTTTTTATAATGTCGTCACCTTTCGACTACGTTACTTCGCGTTCGGTGACCGCTCGTGCCGACCTTGGATAATCAATAGAAGCCGCGGTCGGGGCAGGATGACGAGCGGTGACCGCGTCATTCTGAGCCGACCAATTCCTACGCAGTCCTCGCGAGCAATTCCTCGAAGAATCCCGAACTACGAAGTCTTGTCCCTTGTCGCCCCTGAAAGGGAAAATTTTGCATTCTGCCAAAGGTTGATAATCTTTGGCGCAAAATTTTCTTAGAGTTTGCCCATATGCACGGGCAAACTCTGACTGCGGGGCTATACCCGCGTGAGACAGATGTCGCGCAGGTGACAGAGGGGTTCAACTCTTTCCCCCGCTAAAGCGGGTACTTTCCCTTTCAGGGACAGCAAGAAGGCGGGAGCGGGCTACTCCTGTCAGGGACAGCAAGCGGACTTACGTTATAGGGGATTTTTCGGAGAGATGCTCTCCGTTTTCATTATGATTTATCGGCTCAGAATGACGCGCTGTCCTTACATCAGAATGACGCGTTCCTCACAAATACTTTGCAAGTTCCCGGCGTTGGCGGGATTGCAGTTCGATGAGGCGGCGGGTGAGATCCTTCGCACGCTCATCCGCGGCGCCGTAGTCGTTCAAATACTTGTTCAAAGATTTGATTCCCATGTCGCAGCCGTCCGTGAGGAGGGCTGCGATCTCTTCGTCCGTCTCCTTCACCGCCATCATGAAGTTGGTCTTGAGCCACGCCATCCCCTGTGCGAGGGGGCTCGGGTCCTTCCCCTCGTCGTGGTAGGAATGTAAGATGCCCCGGATTTCGTTTTGCAGAAGGGCGTATTCGCGCTGATAATCGTCGAGCATCGCCGCAAAGATTTTATCCGTTGCGTGGCTCTTCACCTCGTCGATCGCGGAAATGCCCATTTGGATGCCCGCGTCGCATTCGCGTAAAAGTTCTATGGTATCGTGTTCGATCATATGTGCCTCCGCTCTTAGTTTGCGCAGGGGAAGCAAACAAATACCAATTTCTATTTCGTCATGCTGAGCGTAGTCGAAGCATGGCCTTAAAATTAATACGCCCACTCGGCGATCTCTTCGGGCTCCGCCCACTTGGGAAGGAGGGTCTCCGCCATGATCTGCGCCCAAAGGCTTTCGTCCTGCATCACATGGTCGTTAAGGTGCGTTCTCACGCCGCCGGGGGAGAGGCTGTTCGCCGTCGCACCGAAGGCGGAAATGCGCAGGGCGACGTTCTTCATGTAGGCGACGAGCCCGCCCTTGCTCGCGGCGTATTCGGGGAACTCCGCCCCCGTGCGCGCACTCGACGAGGCGATGAAAAGAACGCTTCTTATCTTGCTCTGGAAGGCGTACTTTTCGGTGACGCGCATCGCCCCTTTCAAGTTGACGTCGATGTCCCTCCCCGAGTTCTGCACACCCGCATTATTGATGAGAATTTCCACGCCCGAGACCGCGGGAAGCTCGCCCGAGAAGACGTCCGTCTGCACATGCAAATACTTTGGCGAGACGATGGACGGGGGTACCATGTCCAAACCAACCACCTCATGTCCGCTATCTATGAACTTCTCCGCGATGGCTCTTCCGATGCCCTTACTCGTGCCCGTGATGAGGATTTTCATGCGCTTTCTCCTTGAATTTTAAGTACTCTTCGCCCACGCCATCCTTTTTCCACCGCCGCGTGATGGCAAAGCCGGGATAGAGGAAGATGAGCTCACACAAAAGCTCCGCGACCATACCCGTGAGTGCGCAGGTGACGCACTGCACCATGCTCCAGCCGAAGAAGAAATGACTCACGAGGAGGGCGAAGGTGAAGTTATCCGCGAACTGCCCGATCGCCGTCGAGACGTAGGTGCGCAAAATGTAGGCGGTGAAGCCGTCGGGCTTCTTCTTGAAGAGCCGCCCGATCGCAAAGTTGGAAAAATTATTGACGACGGCGGAGAGGATGAACGCCGCCGTGCTGCCGAGGACGACATACCACGTTCCCCCGAACGTCCGATCGAGGGCGTGATTCAAAATATCCTCGCTCCCTTCCACAAAGCTCTCCCCCCATACCCCGGGTATGAGGCTTCCCAAGAAGAGGAGAAGACAGAAGAAGAGGTTGACAAGCGTGGCCAAAATGGATAGCTCGGTCGCAGCCTTGGGGCCGAAGCGCTTCGTTACGATATCCATCGTGAAGAAGGCGAACCACGAGACGATGATGCCGCAATCGAGGGCGAGCCAATCCCACGGGAGGGAGATGCTCTTGTTCGCGAGCAGGTTCATCGAGAAGACGGACATGATGAAGAGGACTGTGACAACTGCGGGAATGTTTTTGAGCAAGATGCGAAATTCTTTCCATTCCCCTTTCAGACGGCTAAAAAACATAAAAATTCTCCATATCGGCGGCAAACAAAAAGGGCGCAATGCGCCCATCCTTCCCATAGTTTTGTTTTAAGACAGGATGGTTGCGAACTGTCTGCACGTCTGTTTTT
>CANQCA010000074.1 GCA_947589585.1 uncultured Clostridia bacterium | reverse complement strand
GCCTCCCCCGACATCAACACCGAGGACTTTTCGGCGGCGGTGGACTTCCTCTCCTGCCGCGAGGACGTGGACGCG
The DNA here is from genome assembly GCA_947589585.1 of uncultured Clostridia bacterium. GTDB lineage: Bacteria > Bacillota > Clostridia > Christensenellales > Borkfalkiaceae > Gallimonas. The sequence goes on along the minus strand of CANQCA010000074.1, from coordinate 6,032 downwards.
GACAAAATCGGGATCTTGGGAATTTGCGGCTGGGGCGGCATGGCGATAAATGCCGCGGCGATGGATACGCGCATCAAAGCGACGGTCGCCTCGACAATGTACGATATGACGCGGGTGAACGCAAAGGGCTACTTCGACGCAGCGGACAGCGAAGAGGCGAGATACGAGATGAAAAAAGCCCTCAACGAACAGCGCACCGTTGATTACAAGAACGGAAATTACGAGCTCGCGGGCGGGGTCGTCGATCCCCTTCCCGACGATGCGCCCTTCTTCGTCAAGGATTATTTCGACTACTACAAGACAAAACGTGGGTACCATGTCCGCAGTCTGAACTCCAATTCCGGTTGGAACAAGACCTCCTCGCTCTCCTTCATCAATATGCCCATTTTGGCATACAGCAACGAGATCCGGAGCGCGGTCCTTCTCATCCACGGCGAAAAAGCCCACTCCTGCTACTTCTCCAAGGACGCCTACGCCGCGATGACGAAAGACAGCAAGTACGCATACAATAAGGAGCTTCTCATCATCCCGAACGCCGTGCACACCGACCTCTACGACAGGCTCGACGTCATCCCCTTCGACAAGATCGAGGGCTTCTTCAAAGAAAATCTGCATGCCTGATGTGTACAAAAAAATCCCCTTGCGGGGATTTTTTATTATGCTTTGGTCGTTATTTTGCGAACTCGACGGTGCGGAATTCGCGGATGACGTTGACCTTGATCTGGCCGGGATACTCGAGCTCGCTCTCGATCTTTTTGGCGATATCCTTGGCGAGGAACATAGCCTTGGTATCGTCGATCTGCTCGGGCTTTACGATGACGCGCACTTCTCTGCCCGCCTGGATCGCATAGCACTTATCCACGCCCTTGAAGCCTGAGCCGATCTCCTCGAGCTTTTCGAGACGCTTCACATAGCCTGCACCCGTCTCCCTTCTCGCCCCGGGACGTGCGCCCGAGATGGCATCCGCCGCCTGAACGAGTACGGCCTCGATCGTCTTGGGCTCCACGTCGCCGTGGTGGGCCATGATGGCGTTGACGATCATCGCATTTTCCTTATACTTCTTTGCGATGTCTGCGCCGAGCTGGATGTGGGTGCCCTCCTGTTCGTGATCGACGGCCTTACCGATATCGTGCAGAAGGCCCGCACGCTTGGCAAAGTTGACGTCGAGCCCGAGCTCCTGCGCCATGAGGCCCGCAAGCTGTGCGACCTCGATGGAGTGGCGGTAGACGTTCTGCCCGTAGCTCGTGCGGAACTTGAGCCGCCCGATGAGCTTGATTAGTTCGGGGTGAAGCCCGAAGATCCCCACTTCGAACATGGCGCTCTCGCCCGCTTCTTTGATCTGCTGGTCGAGCTCTTTGGTGACCTTTTCCACCGTCTCTTCGATCTTGGCGGGGTGGATGCGTCCGTCGGAGATAAGCTTTTCGAGGGTGAGGCGGGCGATCTCCCTTCTCACGGGGTCGAAGCCCGAGAGAATGACGACTTCGGGCGTATCGTCGATGACGAGTTCGATGCCCGTCGCATTCTCGATGGCTCTTATGTTCCTGCCCTCGCGCCCGATGATGCGCGCCTTCATGTCGTCGTTGGGAAGAGGGACGACGGAGACGGTGGTCTCCGAACTATGGTCGGCCGCACACCGCTGGATGGCGAGGGTGATGATGTTCTTGGCGTTGAGATCTGCCTCGTCCTTGGCCTGCTGTTCGAGGTCGCGTACCTGCACGGCGAGATCGCGGCGGGTCTCATCCAATATCTCATCGGAGAGCTGCTTTTTCGCCTCCTCCTTGGTGAGCTGGGAGATGCGCTCGAGCTCCTGCATCATGAGGTCGTGCTGGTGAGAGACCTGCTCCTGCGTCTTTTGGACCTCGGCGGTCTTTTTCTCGAGGTTCTTTCTCTGGTCTTCGAGGGATTGCTCTTTGCGGGAGATCTCGGTCTCCCTCTTTTCCAAGGCATCCTCCTCGCGGGTGAGACGGGCTTCCACGCGCTGCTGTTCGGCGCGCTTTTCCTTCATCTCCTGATCGAATTCGTTTCTTCGCTTAAGATCCTGCTCCTTCGACTCTAAAATCGCTTCCTTCTTCAACTGCTTACATTCCGCTTCCGCTTTGGCGAGCATCTCTTCTACGCGTCTCGAGGTCTCATCGAGCTTCTGTGCGGACTTCTTTTTGGAAACTTGTTTCAGAATAAACCATACGGCTACGCCGCCCAGTGCGATCCCGAGAATGGGGAGCACGACGAGCAAAGCGATTGCCCATGCGTCTACTGCAAGGAGCAGGCTGCTTGTTAGGGACATGCTTGCAGCCTCCTTCTTAAAATTCTTTTCGACGGCCGAACCAAAGCGCCGAGAGCACATAGTTCGGCATTGTCTTATTGATTATACAATATCTATACGGGAATGTCAAGCACTAAAACAAGAATCCGTGAATTTTATGCAAAATTTTCGTAAATTTATCGAAAAGTGCGCTTCGGGCGCGCGCAAATCCCGCAAAATTCGATAAAAGTTTCACATGTTTTTTTTATTCCCCCTCTTTACACCGCATGCGGGAAATGTTATAATATTTTATGACAGTTTCCTCCCGCCGGATATGCGGGCTTGGTGCGTTTGCACAGTCAAACTTTCAATCTTTTCGTGAAGGACAAAAGCATGATCGTCATCGAAAATGTGACAAAGCGCTATCCCGGCGGGGATAAGGATTTTTATGCCCTTGCGGGCGTCTCTTTGGAGATCGGGGAAAACGAATTCGTCGCCATCACGGGGAAATCGGGAAGCGGAAAATCCACCCTACTCAATATGATCGGAACACTTGACCGCGTCTCCTCGGGAAAGATCACCGTCGACGGAAAGGATATCTCCAAATTCTCGGGAAGGGAGATCGCCGCCTACCGCAACAAGACGGTGGGATTTGTCTTCCAGAGCTTCTACCTCGAACCGAGCTATACCGTCTACGACAACGTCGAGCTCCCCCTCGTCCTCTCGGGCGGCACGCGGGCACGCAACCGCAGCAAGGTGGAGCTTGCGCTTTCCGCAGTGGGGCTTGAGCACAAGATGAAGGAGCGGGCAAGAAATCTCTCGGGCGGCGAACAGCAGCGCGTCGCCATTGCGCGCGCCATCGTCAACGAACCCGTCTACATTCTCGCGGATGAGCCGTGCGGCAATCTCGATACCGCCAACAGCGAGAACATCATGCGCATCCTCGCTTCCCTCCATAAGATGGGCAGAACGGTCATCATCGTCACCCATGATCCCGAGGACGCGCTCAAGGCGGAACGCATCGTCACCATGTCGGACGGCAAGATCGTCAGCGACGTTCAAAATCCGCAGACGGAGGCGCTGGGGCAAGCTCTATGAGACGCGTTTTTTACCTTCTCCGCAGGGAGATCGGCTTCCTCTTCGGGACGGTCTTTATGATCGGGATCATCCTCTCCATCTTCTGTGCCGCGTTTTTGTCCGTCGTATCCGTCTGGCTCGACGTGCCTGCGGGGCTCTATGACCGCGTCTCCGCCAGAAGCACGCTCGCGATCTCCGTCCCGCAGGTCTCGATCGGTAAAGCTGCGACCTACGGCGGAAACTGGGTGTACGGGACGAAGGCGGGGCTGACGACGGACGTCGATCTCGTCTTCAATGGTTTGATCTATGCCATACCCCCCATCGAGGGAACGCAGACGCCCTTCGTCGCAACGAATACGACGCGGGGCTATGCCTTCTGCCCGGATGAAGCTTCCCGCTTTATCGAACGCTTCACGCTCACGGAGGGCGAATGGCCGGCTGCGCCGGACGAGATCGCGATGAGCTCCGACTTTGCAAGGCTCGTCGGGGGTGCGAAAGCGGGCGATACCGTCTTTGCCGGGGAGCGGGCGCTCAAGGTCGCGGCGGTGTTTGATTCCGCAAAGGCACAAAAACTTAATAAACGTGACCCGGGCATGCCCCCCATCGTCTCGTTCTACGTCTGCATTTCCGAAGAGGAACCGCTCGACTTCTGTTATCTCGATTTCGACGATGCGCGCGTCATGAACAGGACGATTCGCCTATTGGAATTGCGGAATATCCCCAACGAGGCCTCTCCCACGTTCAGTTCGTATATCGATTCCATCAATTTGTGCGAGGCGTTCTTCGGCGCCATCGCCGCCGTGCTCGGCTTCATGGTCCTCTTCATCCTCTATTCGCTCATCGCCATCTTCTACAGGCAGCGGCTGCCGCATATTTGCAGGCTCCGCCTTCTCGGGGCGAGGAGCTACCTCGCCGCGGGCATCTACTGTACCGTCGCTATCATCCTCGGATTCTTCGCAACGGCCATCGGAACGGGCTTTTCCATCCTCTTCAACCGTTTCTTCATGGGGCTGTGCACCAACCTGTTCGGGTGGAAGTTCACCTCCCACTTCTATACCGCCATCCCCTTCGCACTCTTCCTCGGGATCTGTATCTTCGACCTCATCCTCTATGGCATCTACAGTCTCAAGATCAGGAACGCATACATCGCACAGGAGGTCAAGCATGAGTGAGCAAAGCATCGCGGGCTCGGAGACGGTAGAAAAACAAAAGCACGTGCCCCTCTTCCGTCTTGCGGCCAAAAACTTTTCCTCCTACAAATGGATCAACCTTAAAATGGCCTTCGTATTCGCCTGCCTCGCCTTCCTCTTCTGTCTCTTTACGGGCTACAACCGTGCCATCGGGGATGAGAGGGAAAGGATGGTCGGCGGCGCAGTTTCGCAAAACTATATCCTCTATTCGGCTTCGAACAGCAAAGGGATCCCCAAAAATTACAAGGCGCTCGAAGAAAAATATTGTGCTCCATATTGCACTCCCGAGGCGATCGAAAACCCCATCTCCTATGCGTATTTGGGGTTCGCGACACGTATGTCGGCGACGCTCGGGCACATGATCACGACGGGCATCGCGCGCTATCTCGCCGTCACGGTGGACGGAAAGGGCGTTTCGCCCCAGGATGATACCTTCCTCCTCTATGCCGCCGATACGAACTTCCCCTTCTCGGAAAATGACTACAAGGAGCTCGAATATCGCTTCGGCACACGGGAGATCCTCTATGGAGAATTCCCCGAGAAAGAAGGCGAGGTGGCCCTCTCCGAGCCCTTCCTCCTCAATTACGGACTCGGGAAGGAGGATATCGGCAAACACGTTTCATTGCAGATAACGGGCGAAGAGAAGCCCTTCTTCGAGGGAACGCTCACGGGGGTGATCGCAAAGGAATTTTTTGAACTCACCGGGCACTCCGCGGCATATTCGGGCTTGCACTTGCCCTCCATCTTCTTTCCCGAAGACGATCCCCTCTTCAAGGGCGTCGGCAGCGGGATCTCGTATTATTACCCGTGCGAACCCATCGAGGACGAGGATCTCATCGATGAGATGTACACGCTCGGCTTCAACTTTGCGGGAAAGCTGTTCGTCTCAACCGTCCACAACATCGATAATATCCAGGTGCTCGCGAATACGCTCTATGTCATCATCGGCTCTTCGCTCGGGGTCGGGCTCGTCCTCACCGTCTTCCTCATGATGGGGAAATATATGAAGGTATTCGCCCGCTCGAGCGGGATCTTCATGACGTTCGGCATGCCGCGCGGGAGTTTGAACCTGTTGCTCCTCGCGCAGCTGCTCATCCTCGCAGCCATCACCGTCCCCGTCTCGGCCGTGCTCACCGTCGCGGGGTACTATGTCATCGGACTGCTCATGAATACCGCGACGGGCGTTTCCCTCACGATCACGGCGGCAAAGCTCGCGGGCATGCTCGCGCTCGGCATCCTGGTCGTGGCGGCCATCACGCTTCTGACGTTCGCCTACATGGCCTTCCGCCTTCGCAAGAGATCTGTGCGTGAATTGCTCGTGACGGAAGTAAATTGAAGCCGAAATTTTGCCGCAAACAAAGTTTATGCGCTAAAATAATTTGCTTTTTGCAAAAAAATTTGCTACAATATGAAGCAAAGAGCCGTCCGATCGCGGACGGCATATAGGGAAGGTTGGCAGAGCGGTCGATCGCGGCGGTCTTGAAAACCGTTGATGTGCAAGCATCCGGGGGTTCGAATCCCTC
>CANQCA010000073.1 GCA_947589585.1 uncultured Clostridia bacterium | reverse complement strand
ACGAGGAAGAAGTACTTCTGCCCCAAAGAGACGGTGGCGATCTTCTTTCCCTTGCAGGCAAAGATGCCGAGAAAGAACATGGTGACGATAACAAATAGCAATAGCGCGGCGAAGAACATGTATCCCGCGCGTTTTCGACGTACCCGCATACATTATCGTATGCACGCTCGTATCTTTGATATGCAGGCCCTTATCCTACCTGTTGCGGCGGCGAAGGATATCTCCGCTTTGCAGGGGCAAAGGGCAGGAGAAGGTGTACCTCGCCTGAACGAGCTTGGCGTCGGGGCATAGTTCGCCCCCGATGTTGCGAAGGTCTATGACCTCGACCCGCTTTGCAAAGTTCTCTGTGGGAGAGAGTACTTCCAAAACGTCCCCCTCGTGGAAACGGCTGCGCATCTCCACCTCGGCTCTGCCGTTTTCATGGCTCAAGACGATGGCGACAAATTCACACGTCCCCGCAACCTGGGAGCCGTCCGCGGAGACGGTCTCGCTGTTTTTCCCGAAGGCGTAGGCCGTCGTGTACTGCCTGTGCGTGAGCGTCTCGAGTTCCTCGCCGAGCGCATCCGACCACCCCATGTCCAAGATGCGGCGGTAAGAATTGACCGTCGTGGCGAGGTAGTACTCGCTCTTCATCCTGCCTTCGATCTTAAAGGAACACACTCCCGCGGCGGCGAGATCGGGAAGGTATTTCGCCATGTTGAGATCCCTGCTGTTGAGGAGGTAGACCCCCCTTCCGTCCTCTTCGAGGGGGAGCACTTCGCCCCCCTTTATGCGCCTGAGTTCGTATGCGTCGCGGCAGGGCTGGGCACAGGCGCCGCGGTTGGAGCTTCTCCCCTCCAGATAGTCGGAAAGGTAGCACCTGCCGCTGTACGAGATGCACATGGCGCCGTGGATGAAGGCCTCGAGTTCGAGCTTCGGGACCGCCTCATGGATGGCCGAGATCTCCTCTAAGGAGAGCTCGCGGCCGAGCACGACGCGGCTTGCCCCGAGCTCGTACCACATCTTCGCAGCCTCCGCATTCAAAGTGTTCGCCTGCGTCGAGATATGGATGGGAAGAGCGGGTGCGACCTTTCTTGCGAGGCGGAAAACGCCCAAATCGGAGACGAGAACGCCGTCTGCCCCGAGCGCTTCGAGGAGCCTCAAATGGCGTTCAAGTGCGGGAAAATCTTCGTTCTTTGCGAAGATGTTGACGGCGGCATACACCCTTCCCCCGCGGGCATGGGTATAGGCAATGCCGTCTGCAAGCTCTTTTTCGGTGAAATTATCCGCGAAAGTGCGGAGGGAAAAATTCTTGCCGCCGAGGTAGACAGCGTCCGCGCCGAAGTAGAGGGCGAGCTTTAGTTTTTTGAGGTTGCCCGCGGGGGCGAGAAGTTCTGCTTTCATAGTTTTGAGCGCCCGCCGCAGTGCGGCGGGCGATACTTTTATTTTCGTTTACTGACGGCGACCCCTTCGCCGATATGATAGATCTCCGTCTCCAGATCGGGGTCGGCCTGAAGCATTGCAAGGTATTCACGGATATGCTCGATAAGCATCCTGCGCTTATTCGGAGCCCCGCCTTCCACCAGCCGAAGAGGAGGATATCGTCCGAGACGAGCACGCCGCCAGAGGCAAGCAGCCGTTTGCAGTCGGAAAAATACCGCCTGTACTGCGCCTTGGGCCCATCCAGAAAGATAAGGCCGAAGGAGCCATCGAGACAGGGAAGGATCTCCCCCGCGTCTCCTTCGAGAAGGTCGATAAAGGCTTCGGCTCCGAAGGCACGGATATTCTCCCGCGCTTTTTTGCACCTTGCGGGATCCTTTTCTATGGCGGTCACCTTCGCCCCCGTATTGAGATGCAGGGCGATGGATGTGAGGCCCTCCGCCGCCCCGATCTCGAGGATGCGCTCCGCCCCCTTCGAGAGGCACAGGAGAAGCTCCAGCGTCTCATCCGTGCAGGTCGGATCCCGCCCCTTTTTTGCCTCTTCGCGAAGGGCGAGAAGGCGCATTTTTGCTTCCATCAGCAATATTTCGCGATGACGCGGTGAACGACGGGGTATTCCGAACGCTCCGCCGCCTCGGGCATATCGCCGCCCTCGCCGTCGATGTGGGAGAAGATGCCGTCGAGGATCCCGAGCTGTTCGCGGAAGAGATCGCTCGCTCCGCACGCGTCCGAAAATTCGGTATATTCCGCCCTCGCCGCCGTGACGTCCTCCCAATCGAGGTAGATCATGATGAGAAAATATGATGTCTTATACCGCCATTCGTTCCCCCCGAGCGCGCGAAGCGATTCGATGTAGCGGACGGCTTCCGTCATGTCGTCGAGCCCGATGGATGTGCGCAGGCCGAGCTGAAAGACGAGCACGCGGACGATGGGATAGAAGAACTGATTCCTCTCGGCGCGGTCGATGATATCCCGTGCCTTGGAGAAGTTCTTCTCATCGAAACAGGCGATCGTGCGGGTATAGACGACGTCGCGATAGATGGTCCCCGCAAAGAACCAAAGCGAGGCCGCCGCGGCGATGCACCCGATGACGCCGAGAGCAAGGATGTCGAAGGCAAAACCCAATGCCGCGACGACGATGGAGCACACCGTACAGGCACCCAAAAGGGCGCACATCACTGTGAGATTCTTCTTCATGTACCTCCTCCTTATCCGAAATGACTGTTTCAGACCTCGTTGACGATGGGAACGATCAGCGGGGACTGTTTGGTGCGTTTGAAGATGAAATTCTTAGCCGCACGGCGGAGAGCGCCTTCGATCTCGGGAAGGCTCGCCCCCATCGGGACGCCCTCCACGGCACGTTCGGCAATACTTTTGAGCTCGCGAAGCGTCTCGCGCTCCTCCTTTTCGTCGGCAAAGACAAAGCCCTTGCTCTCGATTTCAACGCCGCCTACGATGCTGCCGCCCGAGAGAGTGACGCCGATGATGAAGAGCCCTTCCTCGGCCATACGGACTCTGTCCTTGAGTACTTCGCTCGTGCCGAGATCTTCGAACCCGCTCCCGTCGATAAGGCGGGCGCCCGCAGGGAAGTTCTCCCCGCGCTTCAGCGTCGTATCCGTGACCTCTGCGCACGAACCGATCTCGGGGATGAAGATGCAGCTTTGAGACATTCCCAGCTCCTCTGCAAGCGCGGCATGGCGCTTTAAGTGCCGGTATTCCCCATGGATGGGGATGAAAAATTTGGGGGATAAGAGCGCGTGGATGATCTTATGCTCCTCCTCGCAGGCGTGGCCCGAGACGTGGATCTTCTCGAGGCTCTCGTAGACCACCTTCGCGCCAAGCTTTGTGAGGTTATTGATGACGCCCCAGATCATGCGCTCGTTGCCCGGGATGGGGCTCGCCGAAATGATAATCGTATCGTTCTCGCCGATGGTGACTTGGTTGAATTCGCCCGCCGCCATGCGGGTGAGCGCGGACATGGGTTCCCCCTGTGAGCCCGTGGAGACGATGACGATCTCGCGGTCGTAGAAATTTTTCACCTTCTCCACATCGACGAGCATGCCCTCGGGAATGGTGATCTCGCCAATCTTGGCGGCCGCATCGACGACGGAGAGCATGCTCCGCCCCGAGAGGGCGACCTTGCGGCGGAACTTGGCCGCGATATCGATGATCTGTTGCAGACGGTGCACATTCGAGGCAAACGTGGCGATGATGATGCGCCGATCTGCGTGCTCCGCAAAGAGGTGCTCGAGCGTCGTTCCCACCACCTTCTCGGACATGGTATACCCCGGCCGCTCGATATTGGTGGATTCGCCGAGGTACAAAAGCACTCCGCGCTTGCCGTATTCCGCAATTTCTTTGAGGTCGATGGGACTGCCCGCGACGGGCGTGAGATCGATCTTGAAGTCGCCGCTGTGGAAAATGATGCCATAGGGCGTCTCGATGGCAAGCGCCGTCGCCCCCGCGATGGAGTGGTTCACGTTGACGATATTCACGAAGAATGCCCCCGCCTTGATGCGGTCTTTGGGCTTCACCGTGACGAGGTTCACATGGCTCAAGCGGTGCTCGCGCAGCTTATTATCGACGAGGGCGAGCGTGAGTTTGGTGCCATATACGGGGGTATCGGGCAGAAGCTCCTTCATGAGGTATGGAACGCCGCCGATGTGGTCCTCGTGGCCGTGGGTTAAGAATACGCCGCGGATCTTCTGCTTGTTGGCCGTAAGATAGGTGATCTCGGGGAAGACGAGGTCGATCCCCGGCATATCCTCCGTGGGGAAGATGATGCCCGCATCGATGACGATGATGTCGCTACCGAACTCGATGGCCGTCATGTTCTTGCCGATCTCGCCCACACCGCCGAAGAATAAGATCCTGACGGGCTTTTTTGCCTTGGAGCGCCCTTCTTTCTCTTTCCCCGGGGCCGCGGTTGAAGCCGGCACGGCCTTTGCCTTGGCAGCGGGCTCAGGAGCGGGTTTTCCGGATGGCCTCCCGGCCGCCTTGGAAGATGCGTTTTGGGCTGTCTTCGGGGGAGCCTTCGGGGCGGGAGCAGCCGTTTGCGAAGCTCCCTTCTTGGGCATGGTATGGGTGTTTTTCGTCGGCGCATCCGAGCGCCCTGCCGCGGCTTTGGTGATCGTGATCTTTGTTCCCCTCCCCTTGGCATGGGAAGGGCGGCGGGGGGTGAATCCCGCTTCCTGCATCGCCTCAGGCGTTCTCTCTTCGCCGAGGCTCCGTGTATTGGGTATATTCCGGCGGCCGCGGGCATAGGCTTCGATCTTGCTTTTGATCGTGCTCTGCGCGTCCTGCCCTTTTTCTTTGGGTGTGTTTCCCGGTTTTTGTCGGTTCAATGCTTGCTCCTTACAATATGATAAAGCGGAGAGCCGAAAGTCAGCTCTCCGCATCTTTTCTGAATCCGAGCCTACAATCCGCGATCGGGTTAGAAATTAAGGTCGGACTTCTCCATAAGTCCCGTCTTGATGAGCCCTTCTGCGAGAAGTTCTTCTTCGCTCCTGAACGCATACATGGAGACGTAATCGACGGGTGTGATCTCTTCCTTGACGACGCCCAGCCGCTCTGCGAGGAGCTCGATGAGGCGGATGGAACGCTTGAGGGCGACATTGCTCTTGACCTTCATCATGAGCGGAGTGCGCTCGTACATCTTGGTGTTGCCCGCGAATTTCTGGTGATAGACGGATTCGGGGAACTCGTCGGGATTGAGAGCGAGGTAGACGCAAAGCGTCCTGCCACGGACTGCGATCTTGGCGACCGTCTCGTTGTTGAAGGCAAAGCGATCGTTGGACCAGTTGACCTGCGAGGTCATCTGAGGATAGCTGAGGAGCGCGTTCTTGAGGTCGCTGTAGTAGCGCTTGATGCTCTCTTCGCTCTCGATGATCTTTGCCGTGAAGCTGCGCTTCAGACGGGTCGTCATCTCGGTTTCTCCGCCTTCTGCTGCCGGAGCGGGCTCTTCGGCGGGCTCTTCGGCGAGCTCTTCGGCTGCCGCTTCTGCAACGGCGAGTTCTTCGGCGGGTTCGGCGAGAACTTCTTCAACGGGCGTCTCTTCAACGGGAGCCTCCTCTTCGACGACTTCCTCGACAACCTCCGCGACGGGCGCTTCCTCAGCGACCTCTTCCGCGGGAGCTTCTTCAACAGGCGCCTCTTCGACAGGCTCGGCGAGAACTTCCTCGACGGGAGCCTCTTCCTCTACGGGCGCCTCTTCGGTGGGAGCTTCTTCTACGGGAGCTTCCTCTACGGGCGCCTCCTCGGCGACCTCTTCGAGAACTTCCTCGGCGGGGATCTCTTCGACGGGTTCTTCCGCGATCTCCTCGGCGGGCTCTTCGGCGGGCTCCTCTACGATGACTTCCTCGACAGGTTCTTCTGCGGGAGCTTCCTCAGCGGGAGCCTCCTCGACAGGAGCTTCCTCAACAGGAGCTTCTTCGACGGGAGCCTCTTCCTCGACAGGAGCCTCTTCCTCGACAGGAGCCTCTTCCTCGACAGGAGCTTCTTCTTCGACAGGAGCCTCTTCTTCGACGGGAGCTTCTTCCTCGACGGGAACTTCCTCAACAGGAGCCTCTTCCTCGACGGGAGCTTCTTCCTCGACAGGAGCTTCTTCTACAGGAGCTTCTTCTACAGGAGCTTCTTCCTCGACGGGAGCTTCTTCTACAGGAGCTTCTTCTACAGGAGCTTCTTCGACGGGAGCCTCTTCTTCGACGGGAGCTTCTTCTACAGGAGCCTCCTCAACAGGAGCTTCTTCCTCGACGGGAGCTTCTTCTACAGGAGCCTCCTCAACAGGAGCTTCTTCCTCAACAGGAGCTTCTTCCTCGACGGGAGCTTCTTCCTCGACAGGAGCCTCTTCCTCAACAGGAGCTTCTTC
>CANQCA010000072.1 GCA_947589585.1 uncultured Clostridia bacterium | reverse complement strand
GGGGGGGTGCTATCAAGGTCACCACATTCCCGACCGAAAAAGACGCTGAGTTCACGCTTACCGTTACCGCTTCTTGCGAAGGGGAACACAGCGAGCCGAAGCAAGTCAAAGTGACCGTCAAGGCGAAAGCGGAACAAGGCGGCGGTGATGAGAAACAACAAAAAACAATAGTAATTCTTGCAAGTAATTTTACAGGGATACTGGTAAACCAATATGCCGATGGTGGTGTTGACGCTACTATAAATGATATAATTATACATGGCGATAAGTTGGCGAAAAAATCTGGGACAGGTGATGTGATGCAAGGGCAAAAAAGTGCCATGGTTATTAAAAACGTTACGGACCTTGGGCGCATCGTGTCCTTAACTATCAAGTTCAACTCGGACACAACTAAAACAACTTCTATATCAATAAAATTTGGCTCAACAAATAGTGTCAATGAACATACTGATAAATGCGAAGATTATACTAAGGACTACGTCTTTACCGCAGAGGAAACACAGAGTTTTGGATATTTCCAGATATGTAATGACACAAAAGGTGCACTTTATATGGATTCAATTACAATCGTTTATGAAAAGTGACATCCCACAAGCGAACAAGACACAACAAAAAAACAGCCTTCCCTCTCGGAAGGTTGTTTTTTCGCCCTAAAAAAAGCGCCTCCCTGGGGAGGAGCTGTCACGGCTGCCTTTGCCGTGACTGAGGTGGGGAATTCAGATATGCTACTCCGCTTTATGGAATGCGGTGGGGCACATTGGGACGCCCCACCCCCTTTCATTCCCCCTCCCAAGGGAGGGGGTTTGGTGGAAAGAGCGCCTCCCTTGGGAGGAGCTGTCGCGCGCGAGCGTGACTGAGGTGGGGGATTCTGATATGCTATACCGCATTTATGGAAATGGGTGGGGCATATTGGAACACCCCACCCCCTTTCATTCCCCCTCCCGCGGGAGGGGGGTAGGGGGGGTGGGTAAGCGTCATTCTGAGCCGTCATCGATTATACGACTGTCCATGAGAGCAATTCTCCGGAGAATCCGTGGGTACGAAGTCCCCTTGCTGTCCCTGCAAGGGAAAGTACCCGCGTAGCGGGGGAAAGGGTCCAAACCCCTCTGTCACCTCGCGGTGACATCTCCCCTTTCAGGGGCGACAAGAGTTCGGACTTCGTATAAGGGGATGCTTCGAGGATAGGCTCATGTGGACTGCGTAAGGCAATTCGGCTCAGCATGACGCGGTGCCACCTCAATTCTTAAAAGTTATCGTAATGGTGGCGGAGGCGGAGGAGACGTTCTTGATCTCGATATCAAAGTTCACTGTCTTGCCGTCGTTGCGGGTGTAGGCGGGGAACTTCTTCGAGAAAACATCGCCCGCCTGCCACAGATCGTCGGCTTCGGCGATCGCGCAATCGCCACCTGAGGACTGCCTTATTTTGTTGGTCTCAAAATTCTTATCGCCGTCAGCCTCTATGAGTTTGATGAGGGCGTTTGCGGTCACGGAGTTGTTGCAGTCGGTGAAGGAGTAGTAGTCGTTGGCAGAATAGTGGTTCTCGATCGAGGAAGAGACGTGATAGATACGCACGCCGCAATCTTTTCCGCCATAGAGATATGTATCCTGCAAACCCGCGTGGAGTTCATTGAGGCCCGTCGCAGAATACAGGTCGATGAGAAGGTATTCCGAGAAGTAGGAATTATCGAAATCGAGCGGAATGAGCAGGACGGAGGGGGTTTGGGAAGCAGCAGCCGCCGAGGCCTGGATGGTGATCGTTTGGGTGGAATTGACGACGGTCGCATCCAGCCAGCCGAGCATGATCTTGGAGTAGACGTCGTGATCGCCGATGTTGAAATCCATCATGTCCGCGCCGCCGACGCCTTCGTTCGAGCCCTTTTGGGGGTCGGTATCATAGTAATCGTCGAGCCCGAGGAGATGCCCGGTCTCGTGGATGAAGGTCTCGGCGTTGATCTTGAGGCCGTCGATCATATCCTCGCCCGAGCCCTTATCCTTTGCCGTCTTTTCGTAGATGAAATCGATGCCGGCGAAGAAGTAGTAGTATGCGCCGCGGCCGTCGTAGGTCTCTTCGTTCATGTACCAAGTCGTGAACGCCCAATAGAAACCGCCGTTATCATAATCGACGGGGACGGAATAGATGAGATAGACCGCATCGATCATGCCGTCTTTATTAAAATCGTACTTGGAAAAATCGACGGTGCTATCGAGCTTTTGGAGCACTTCTTTCAAGATGATGGCATCGCCGTTGGAATAGCCGTCGCTGTCCGTCTGTCTTTCATAATAAGAAGAATTACGGGACGCCGTGAAAGCGCTTTGGATATCGAACGTGAGGTTGAGTTGATTGTTCGAGCACTTTGTATAGTAGGTGGAAACGCTCTCCCAACCCGTCTGCGCTTCGGTGCCGTTGAAGGCGGTATTGAGGTCGGCAAGTTCCTGCGTAGTGAAGGTATCATCGCTGAACTGCACGGGCACGACGAGGGCATGGTAGCTACCGATCGAGGGGAGCCCGATGGAATCATCCGCCTGCGGGATCTTATCTTGCAGACGCTCGTCGTCGAAAGTGCTCTTGTTGTAGGTCTGCTTCTCCATCATATTGGGGTCGGCGGGGTCTACAACGGGCGGATCGACGGGGTCGTTTGTGCCGCTTCCGCCCTGCCCGTTCGGGAGGGTGAAGTTCACCGCGCCATACTTGGAGAAGGTAAAGGTGACCGTGTAGCCGTCGTCCATGACGGCGACGATTTTCGAGATCCGGCCGCCCGAGATGGATACGTCGAAGGAGACCCAAGTGTATGATGTATCATCTTCTTCTGATGAAAATTCACCGATGAAGGCATTGCCCACGGCTACGGGATCCTTGGCCGAGTACTTGCTGCCGTTTGCGGTGAATTCGTAGTCGGCGAGAATGTAAGGATCGATGAGATACATGTTATAATACAATTCATCAAAATACTCGTCGTCTTCGGAAACGGCTTCGTAGTCGCCATCGCCGAGATCCCAATAATAGGTGTAGCTGTCCGTCGCGGGGTCGTAGGCGAGATAATCGGTGCAATCGCCGTATTCATCCTCGTAAGCGTAGAGGATGTTGTAGCCGAAATATTCATAATGATCCTCAAAGCTATCGCCATCGAGCTCTTCCTTATAATCGACGGCGAAGTTCCACTTCGACATATCCTCGTACTTTGCGAAGACGGCGGAAAGCTCGTCGGTGGGCTTATCGGGATCGACGGTGGGGTTGTCGGGGTCGTCGGTGGGCTTATCGGGATCCACGTCGTCGGGGAAGACATAGAAGGTCACAGGGCTCCGTTCGCCGCTCAGCTCAAGCCAGACGGTAAAGACACCGGGCGAGGAGAGGTTCACCTCGGTAAGATCGAGCATATCTTCCGTCACGGTGATGGTATTGCCGTTTTTATCGGTCACGTGGAAGTAGGCCGTGAAGTCCACCTCGTCGCCCACAGCGAGACGGATGGGGAGAGTCTGATCGATGGTGATCTCATAGCGATCGGTCTCGGGGGAAAGGGAGCAAGCCGCAAGTCCCGCTCCTGCGACGGAGAGGGAAAGCGCTAAGCCGAGTGCAGCAAAAAGTTTGGTTTTTTTCATGTGTTCACCTTTTGAAAAATTGATGAGTTTATATTTTCCTACAAGTTAATTATATAATATTTCCAATAAATTTTCAAGTATTTTTTGCGGGAAGGAAAGCGGCGATCGTGTGCGGACATTTGCCGCCGCTCTAAACTTCCGCAGGAGGAATTTTCGCAAAAACGGCAAATTTTTATAAAAATTTAAGAAAAATCGCTTATTTCGATATTTTTCGAAATAAAGTTCAAGGAATGAATTTCCTGAATTTTTCAGAAAAATTCTCTGCGAAATTGATTTGCCCGACGGCGCCCACGCCCCCCGCGTTTCTCCGCATAAGATGCTGCCGTTGCACCTCGTAATCACTTGCAATCTTGCCTGAAAAACGTTATAATAAATGCATGGCAAAACCCAGCAAATACCTACGCAATTTCTGCATCATCGCGCACATCGACCACGGCAAGAGCACCATCGCCGACCGCATCATGGAGCTCACGGGGCAGGTCTCTAAGCGCGATATGGAGGAGCAGCTCCTCGACAGCATGGATATCGAGCGGGAGCGCGGCATCACCATCAAGCTCGCGCCCGTCCGCATGTACTATACCGCCCTCGACGGGAACGAATATGAGTTCAACCTCATCGATACCCCCGGGCATGTGGACTTCACCTACGAAGTCAGCCGTTCTCTCGCCGCATGCGAAGGGGCGATTTTGGTGGTTGACGCGACCCAAGGGGTGGAGGCGCAGACGCTTGCGAACGTCTATCTCGCCCTCGAAAACAACCTCGAGATCGTTCCCGTCATCAACAAGATCGACCTATCTTCCGCCCGTATCGAGGAGACCAAGGCGGAGATCGAGGATGTGATCGGGCTCGACGCTTCCGAGGCGCCCTGCGTTTCCGCAAAAGAGGGGACGAATATCCGCGATATTTTGGAGGCGGTCGTAAAACTCATCCCGCCGCCCGACGGCGATACCGACGCGCCCCTTTCCGCCCTCATCTTCGATAGCTACTACGATAACTACAAGGGCGTCATCCTCTTTGTGCGCATCAAGGACGGCTGTGTGAAGGTGGGGGACGCCGTAAAGACCTTCCGCTCCGATCGCATCTACGAGGTGACCGAGGTGGGGGCGTTCGCACCCGCCCTGCAGCCCAAGGAGATCTTAAAGGCGGGGGAAGTCGGCTACATCGCCGCGAGCATCAAATCCATCGAGGACGTCGCCGTGGGCGATACGGTGACGGGCGCACTGCGCAGTGCCGAGGCGCCCCTTCCCGGGTATAAGGAAGTCCAGCCCGTCGTCTTCTCGGGCATCTATCCATTGGATGGGAGCAAGTTCCTCGACCTCAAAGAGGCGATTCTGAAGCTCAAACTCAACGACGCATCGCTCACATTCGAGCCCGATAATTCCGTCGCGCTCGGCTTCGGCTTCCGCTGCGGATTCTTGGGGCTCCTGCATATGGAGATCGTCGAAGAGCGCATCGAGCGGGAGTTCAACCTCGAGATCATCACGACGGCGCCGTCCGTCTCTTACATCGTTCACAAGACAAACGGGGATACCATGTCCGTGGATAACCCCTCACATTTGCCGCCTGTCTCCGAGATCGACTACATGGAAGAGCCTATCGTGAAGGCGGAGATCTTCACCCCGCCCGACTACCTTGGGTCCATCATGGACCTCTGCCAGGACCGCCGCGGCGTGTTCAAAGATATGACCTACCTCGACACGAGAAGGGTCAAGCTCGAATACCGCCTTCCCCTCAACGAGATCGTCTACGACTTTTTCGACGAACTCAAATCCCGCACCAAGGGGTATGCGAGCTTCGACTACGAGCTTGTGGGCTACGAAAAGAGCCCGCTTGTCCGCCTTGATATTCTTTTGAATGGGGAAATTTGTGACGCGCTCTCCCTCATCGTGCATGAGGAACGGGCGTATGCGCGCGGCAGGATGCTGTGCGAAAACTTGAAGGACGCCATTCCCCGACAGCTCTTCGAAGTCCCCGTGCAGGCGGCGATCGGCGGGAAGATCATCGCCCGCGAGACGGTGAAGGCGGTGCGGAAGGACGTTCTCGCCAAGTGTTACGGCGGCGACATCACGAGAAAGAAGAAACTCCTCGAAAAGCAAAAAGAGGGCAAAAAACGCATGAGAAAAGTCGGCACCGTCGAAGTCCCCTCCGAAGTTTTCATGCAAATTTTGAAAACAAACAAGGATAAGTGATGACATTTTTCGAAGCTGTGTACGAAGTGGTCTCGCGCGTGCCGAAGGGGAAGGTCGTAACCTACGGAATGATTGCGCGGGCGATCGGGCATCCGCGGGCTGCAAGGCAGGTAGGCAATGCCCTTCACCACAACCCCACGCCCGTCGTCATCCCCTGCCATAGGGTGGTGAACAGGGAGGGCCGTCTCGCTCCTGCGTTCGCATTCGGCGGCGAGGAAGTTCAGGCGCGTCTCCTCGAAGAAGAGGGCGTCCCCGTCACCGACGGCCACGTCGATCTCAATAAATATTTGTGGGATATGAAGTGAATAGCTGCCCCCCTTTTAAGGGGGCGGCTCCGCCGTAGGAGGTGGTGGGGGGTTGTCCCCGGGAGCCCTCCTTGTTAAGGAGTGCTCCCGCGTAGCGTCCTAACCCTTGGCTCCCCCTTGAGGGGGAGCTCCCGCGTAGCGGGTGAGGGGGTGTCTCCCCGCCCCGCACGTTTCATATTCGGAAAATAACGCAACAAACAAGCCATTTCGCCATTTTTATGGTATAA
>CANQCA010000071.1 GCA_947589585.1 uncultured Clostridia bacterium | reverse complement strand
ACGAACGCCCACATGACGAAGAATTGGAAGAGCGGATAGAAGAGCATGAGCGTGATGAAGAGCGCGCGGTGGAACTTACGGCTCCTCAAAAGCGCCCTCAGGCCCCGCCAATGCTTTTTACGCCGCTTGAACGCGCCCTCCCCGTTCTCTTCCTTCGAGGACCCCTCTTCGGACATGGGTGTGCCGCCGTAGATCATCTCTTCGGACATGGGTGCCCCGTCTGATATTTCGGCTTCTTTCTCGTCGTATGCGTTTTCCTGCATATCTTTCTCCTGCGATGTCGGATCAAAGGTCATTCAGATAGATATTCCACTTCGCCGAGACCGTCTTATTATAGATATCGTCGAAGAGCGAATCGGGCGTATAGGCGGCGGCGTTTTGCCAAGCCTTGAGGTAGTAGTAGCCGTTCTCGGGCCAGATGGTGGTCATGCGCGCCGTGCCGCGGAGATCGGTCTTGCGCATCATCGGGTGCTGGGTATAGTTGTTGAACTTGGTGCTGTTTCTGTCGATCTCGAAGATGGACTTCTGCCAGGCCGAAGCCTTATCCACGCCGTCCTCTACAAAGCTGTTCCAATATTCGTATTTATAGGGAAGGACGGTGCCGCCCGAGAGCTTGGTGAACAGCTTTGCGTTCTCTTCGCGCTGCATGAAGAGAAGGAACTCGACGGCGAGGTCTCTTCCGCTCGAAGCGGCGGGGATCATCACGCTGTCGCCGAAGGAGCTCGTGAAGGATACCCTGTTATACTTGTTGCCGTTGACGGTGGCGACTTTTTCCGTAGCGTCCGCGTCTGCACGGATGGCGTCGAGGACGGTCGCGGCATTTGTCGCATCTTTTGCGAGCACCTTGCCGCTTGCATCCAGCTTGACATTGGAGATCATGGGCGTGGGCATGATGGAGACCTGTTGGCCGCTTGCCTCGAGATAGATCTTGGATTCGTACTCGATCCAGCATGCCGCGGGGGTCATCGCCGCGACGCCGTTTGCGAATTTCTGCTCGTTATCGAATTTGCTGAGATTATGCACGTTCGCGTACGACCAATCCTTATGGCCGACGACGAGGTCGTACCAGAGCGTGTATGCCTGCTTGAATTCCTTCCAGCCGATAAAGGTGCTCTCTTCGGCGTTCAGCGTGCCGTCCGCATTCCTCACGACCGCCGCTTTATCGGGATCGTAGACTTCCTTGACGGGGGAATTTTGCTTGGTGACGTCGAGGTTGAAGTTTTCGTCGACGTTGGCGAAATTCTTGAAGGTGTTCATGGTCTGCGGGCCCGCGAGCTGCCCCCACCAGTCGAAGAGAACATAGTCCCACTGCCACTCTTCTTCGATGCCCGACCATGTGAAGGGAACGATCTTTTCCGAAGTGGGCTCGTCGGGGTCCACGCTCAGATTCGCCGCGGCGATATCGTTGCAATACTGCAAAAGCGCGTAATAATCTGCGGGCGGAGTCTTATTCCATTTGCGCGTCTTGTCGCCGCCGCCCTCTGCCGTTGCGAGGTAATCCTGCCCCGCGGGCTTTTGAAGCCAGGCGTCGATCCTGTCCATGATGGTAATGTTATAGGCGATGCCCGCCGTCCCGATCGTCCACGGGACCTTATAATAATGGTACTCGCCGTTTGCATCGGGATAGCGGCAGCTCGCGAGGACGTCTTCGTCCCAGATGCGATCCTTAAAGGTGACCCCTTCGCTCACTTCCGTATTATAGAGATCGTCGAGGCAATAGATCTAGCCTGGTGCGACGAAATCTTCCCATGCGATATCATGGCAGAAGATCAGATCGTAGTTGGTGCCGTTCTCCATCATGTTGGCGACGGAGTTGATGAGCTGGGTATCGCCGGCGGTCTTTACCTTGACGCCCTCGTGCTCCTCCTCGAATTTGCGGGCGAGCGTCTCCACCCATTCCGAGCCGTAGCCGCCCTTGAAGTAGGTGATCCAGAGCTCGTTTTCGTTTTTGGACGAACCGCACGCCGCCATCGAGGCAGCGCCGCCCGTAAGTACGGCCGCGAGCACAAGCGAGATGATCTTCTTTTTCACAGCAGGTTTCCCCCTTTCTTATAGATAAATGTTTTTATATTCGGCCGCACGATCGCGAACCTCTTTCCGGGTAATGTTTTTTGTAAGGCAGAACGGTTCTGCCTTCATGCGGATATGAAAATATCCGCTCCGCCCCTCTGCCACGCCCCCGCATTTTCCCGTTCTCTCACGGAAATTCTTAGGAAAACAGTGTAGGAAACCGATTTCCATAAGGGGCAAAAAAATAGCAGAGACCCATTTTCGATTTGAATTATAGCACGGCAAATGCGTTATGTCAACAGCAAAAGGCAAAATTTTTGCAATTTTCTCCCAAAATATTTTAATTTTTTTCAAAAGCAGTTGACAACGGCCATTTTCCGAGATATAATTAGGGCGGATTTAAGAAACCGATTTCTATACGGGAGGGATTTATGAAACTTCACAAGGCGCTGATCATACTTGCGGCGGGTGCCCTTGCCGCATCGGCCTTCGGGGCCGCGGGGTGCGACGGCGGCGATAAACTTGCGGAAAAGACCTTCGACTTCGGCGACGAGTACTACCGTTCCATCGCGGAGCGCTGCAAACTCAACTACGACGAGATGCTCTACGACGATTTCAAAGAGGGCATCGACCTCTCCCGCTGGGTCATCTCGGATTCCGTCTGGGAAGGGTGGAATACCGACCAGAACGGCGTGCGGCCGCAGAACGTCTTCCTCGTAAACGACCCCGCCTCGCCCGAGACCCACCTTCTTCTCCGAGCGAACGGTTCCTATTACGATATGGAAAAGGATGCCCTCTACACCGAGGAAGAAAAGCCCGAGTACGGCGACGGGAACAGCCTTTTCACCGCTTCGCAGGGCTTTGGCGTGAACACGGGCGCCTGCCTTTCCACCATCGAGGCGCTCGGCCCCGGCAGATACGACGTCAAGATGAAGGCGTGCCCGCGCGTGGGCGCCCTCACCTCCATGTGGGCGTACTCGTGGTTCACCCTGAATAACGGCTCCACGCAGCAGAATGAGATCGATATCGAGCTCGGCCTCAAGCCCGACTTCTCCAATGTGTTCTATACGACCTGGACCTCTCCCGACAATAACTCCAACTACACGCAGCCCGTCGAGTTCTTCGTCAACGACGGCGACTGGCATGTATATTCCTTCGATTGGGTGACGGATGCGGAAGTCCCCTATGTGGATTACTATATCGACGGCGTGAAGACGCTGACGATCGATAGCAACGTCCCCACCACCAATGCGACGCTCAACCTCGGCATCTGGTGCCCCTCTTGGGCGGGCGGCGGCGTGACCAACCCCGATATGGAATACAAATCGGCGGACAGCCGCATGTTCGAGAGCGACTATGCCGAGATCTCGTGGTGGCGGTATATCCCCTTCGAGATGCAAAACTGGGAACAGCGCCCCGTGCAGAACCGCAATTATGCCGAGAATTACGTTCCCAAGACGCTCACAAAGGTCCCTGCGGCGAACAAGTGCGCGAACGGCGACTTCGAGCGGAGCAGCTCGAGCTACGGCTACTACGGCAACCCGTGGAAGGATTACACGGTGACGGACACGTCCTCGGAATCCTTCGTCGAGAACAGCTCCGTCGATCCCGGCTATATCGAAAACGCGGGTCTCGAGACGCAGAACGTCTGCGCGGAGATCGTAAACGGCGGGCTCCTCGGCCAGTGGCTGCGCGGCGCGGCGACGGGCTTCAGATATAAGCTCACGGGAAGATACCGCACCACGGGGGACGCCGTCGCGGCATTCCGCTATACCTATCTCATCGGCTATTCCACATCATCCTCGACGAACGGGAATAAGACGATCGAGCTGGGAAGCAGCGCGGAGTGGAAAGATTTCGAGATCGAGTTCACGGTAGAAAAGGAGAACATCAAGAGCATCCGCTATTACCTTCTCAACAAGGCCGCCGCGGGAAATTGCTACTTCGACGATCTCTCCCTCATCTACCTTGGCAAATAGTTTCACCTCCATTATTCTCTTGAAAATACGCCCTCCGGCCATCGTGCCGGGGGGCGTATTCTTTTCGTTGGATTTATTTTTTCAAACGTCTGCAGCTCTCGGTGAAATGGATCTGCGCTTCCACCACAATGCGTTCGATCTTGTCGTCGCCACACTCGATCATGCGGAGAAGTTTTTCCGCGAGCGCCTGCCCGATCCCCTCCGCATTCTGGCGGACGCAGGTGAGCTCGGGGCTCGTCACACGCGAGAGGACGCCGCCGTCGAAGGTCGCCACCGATACATCGTCGGGCACGGACAGCCCCATGCCGCGCAGGGCATTCACCCCGCCCGTCGCCGAGAAGTCGTCGGGATAGATGATCGCCGTGGGATGCAGTGCGGGATAATATTTCTCGGTATATTCCGCGGAGAGGTCGGCATCGTAATAGCGTGCCTCGACGCAGGGGAGCCGCTCCTTATTCACCTCTCTGAAGGCGTCGGCGTAGCCCCTCTTCCGCTCCTCGGTGACGAAGTTGAACTCTCCCGTGAAGAAAAGGATGCGTTCATGCCCCATCCCGATGAGCTCGGAGACGAGCGCGCGCGTCTTCTCGTAATTATCGCTCATGACCCCGGGGATGAGGTCGCCCGCATAGTCGATGGCGACGCAGGGGATATCCGAGATCATAAGCTCCTGCACGAGGTCGGAGGTGTAGTCGCCGAGAATGAGAACGCCGTCGAGCTGGCGCATGTGGCAGTGCTTGACGAAGGCCTGCGCCCCCGCATCCGCCCCCTTGCTCAGAAGGGTGATATCGTACCCCCGCCCCTCGGTGACGCGCTTGAATTCGTTCAGGACCTGTATGAAGAAGTAATGCGTGAGGTCGAGACTGTTGCGCAGATAGAAGAGCACGCCGAGGTTTTTGGAGCACTTTGCCTTGAGCGCCCGCGCGTTGGCATTGGGCGTATAGCCGATCTTCTTTGCCGCGAGCAGGATCTTCTCTCGTGTGGCGGGGTTCACCCCGCTGTAGTTATTCAACGCCTTGGAGACCGTGCTCGGCGAAAAGCCGCTCTCCTCGGAGAGATCGTATATGGTTACCATATCCTGTATTGTATCACACGCAAAGAAATTCGTCAATGCATAACGGAAACCGATTTCATTATTTTTTTCGTTTTGCGCGTTTGTTGCTTCAGGCCGCTCATCGGTAGTAGACGGCGTCGACGTTGAAGCGCTCCGTGCTGCGCAGGGTCAACGTGTGCTCTTCGTCCGTGGTCAAAAACTCCTTGAGCCTGTTGAAGACTGCATCGGATTGGAAATGCGCATTGAGGAAATCCTTCGACAGGATATCCACCCAGCCTCTTTCTTCATGCCTCAGGTCGATGTCGCACAGCCATTTTCCGTCGATCAAAATCTCCACGGCGCCGTATTCCGGCCCTCTGAGGGCGCGGATGTGCAGCTGTGTGCCTGTAAACTTCATGGTGAGCGTAGAGAACGGCTCGTTGTCCGTCTTGCCCTTGGCGGTGATGAGATAGCCGAAGGTGGAGCCGGCGGTGCGGACGTTGTCCCAAGCGCCGAGCTTTTCGACGTCCCTATCCGAAGGCTGCTTCACGTTCCACGTCGTGCCGAACTCGATGCCGTTGAATACGAGGAAGTAGCCGTTGTTATCACGCCCTCTGACCGTTTTGGAGATCTCAAGACGGTAGTAACTGAATTCCGTCGGCCCGTTCTTAAAGGAACACTTGATCGTACCGTTCTTATTTACACCGTTGGGGACATCTTGCTCATATACAAGCGTGCCGCCGTTATCCTTCTTCATTTCTTCTTCGGAATCGCCCACAAACAGCTTGAATGCGGTAGGCGCATAGTCGGGATATGCGTGGATGATAAAGGAATCTGCTGTGATCGATTTTGCTTCCGCCTCTGCCTTTTCTGTATCAGCTATATACACCAACTTTACTGTAAGTTTGAGTGTTTTTCCTTTTAATCCGACAGCAAAGATGTCATGGGGATTTTCATTGAAGAGGTTTCCAAGCGCAAGCGGCTCTTTGTTGTAGCCGTTGAAAGGCAAATACTCGGGTATCGACAGGTCTTCGGATTCGATATTATCTTCAACAAGTGACTGTCCGACTTCAACGGGGTCAAAGTATGTCTCCTCGTGGTCTGTCCAATATTCGAGCTCGTATTCTTCTTCGACGGTTTCTATCAAACGGTAAGCGTAACCCGTATGGTCGGCACTCGCGGCGGGCTGATCTGTCAATGCGTCTACCGAGCAGCTTTCTGCGCCCCAAATCATCTTGATATGGTTATCCGCACCCTCATCGGGGTCGATCGCCAATACTTCGCGGAAGTAGACGGGTTGATCTTTTGTAAAAGTAAACTGCTTTGCAACCTTTATAACCGAACCCTCTTGATACAGTCCGCCGCTCGAGTTTTGACTTGCGGTAACATGGAGCGTATACGTCTTTCCGTCCGTGGAGAGGTACAGCGCGGCATCTTTGTGCCCGCTCTCCAGCCCGAGATAGTACGTCCCACTCTCTTTCGGCGTGTAGATGCCGCTGACGACGATAAAGGAGTTGGCGG
>CANQCA010000070.1 GCA_947589585.1 uncultured Clostridia bacterium | reverse complement strand
CCTTCGGAGAGTGGCTCGCCGTTTTCATTATAATAATACGGCTCAGGATGACGCGGTAACCGGCGCGGGGCAGGATGACGCGCTCGACGGGGCAAGATGACGCGCTATATTCAGCTGTTTCGTGCGACCTTGTTCTCTTCTAAAATTCGGATGGCCCGTTCGGCGAGCTCCGGAGTGAGCCCCATGGTTTTGTCTGTCCTGACGAAATAATCGGTGAGACCGCAACTATCGTAATCGAACTGCAGATCGTCTAAAATGACGAAGCTCTCCCAACTTCCTGCGTTAAGGTACTCTACGATCCCCTCCCCGCGGGAGAGATAGCGCCCGTCCGCATAATCGGGCGTCTTATCGATGGCAACAAGGCCCGCCGCCTGCAGTTTTTTATCGAGATAGTTCGCGAGCTCGTCCTGGAGAGGTTTCCGTTTTTTGTCCCTCTCCCAATTCTCCTTCCATGTGGAGTGCAACACGATCTGCGCTCCCGTCCGCTCAACGATCTGCTTGAGGAGCAAGACCTTCTCTGAATCGATTCCGATATAAAATCCGCAACGGGATTTGGAAGCGGGCGTATTCAGCACGCCGTCTACATCGAGAAAAAGATATTTCATGCCGATCTCCCCGTGCAAACGGGCAAGCCGCGCACGCGCAAAAAATTCTCCGCGAAGCTGTCTTTGACGGCTTCGATGCGGGCATGGGTGGCACGGATGAAGTCGGGCCTGCCCCCTTCCGCCCCCGATGCGATATAGAAAAAGTTCTGAAGGCCGATCTCCTCGACGGACGCGGGAATGACGATTTCACGGAAGCGGTGATCGAGAAAGACGAGCCGGCCGATGCGCCGCACCCCGTCGGGAATGCGCACACGATCTCCGCAGGCGTAGAGCAAAGTCTTGCGTGCTCTGTCAATAAGACATTCGTTTTCTATACGGAAATACGGATTGGCCTCGTCGACTTCGATCTCTTCGATACTTAGCGTATGGCGGAAGGCGCCCTCATGGATGATTTTCAGCGAGGCGGGAAGGGATATCTTTTTGATCTTGCCCCGAAAGACGTCGCACCCGAGCGCTTCCACCCCCTCGGGAATGCGCAATATCTCGCGGATTTCATAGCACGGAAAGGAGAAATCGCAGATATTTTTGATATACCCGCCTTCGGACATGGTAG
The DNA here is from genome assembly GCA_947589585.1 of uncultured Clostridia bacterium. Taxonomy (GTDB): domain Bacteria; phylum Bacillota; class Clostridia; order Christensenellales; family Borkfalkiaceae; genus Gallimonas. The sequence goes on along the minus strand of CANQCA010000070.1, from coordinate 5,516 downwards.
CCCCCTTTTGCGCGAGAAGCAAGTTTCCGCCTCGATCGAGAAGGCAGTCGTTTTGCAGTGTGAAGTGCACATTTCCCGCCTCGAGTTCGATGCGTTCGAAGCCTGCGGCAATCAGATGATTTATGCATTCCGCATCGAAAATCGCCCGCTCCGCCTCGCGGGGGAAAAAGAGCGTCCTGCCGTCGCGTTCGGGGTCAAAACAGGCGATACCGTTTTCGACTTTCATATCGTTTCTCCACAAATGAGGTTGGAAAGAGCGGGCGGCAAACCGCCGCCCGCTCTTTGGCTGCGTTTTGTTTACTTCGTATGGGTGTAAGGGAGTTTTTGATCTCTGAGATACTTTTCGGCGTAGGAGTTGCCGGGGACGAGAAATTCGGGCGAGCCGATCATGGCGAAATTCGCTTTGTCGATCTCTTCGAGGGATGCGGGGAAGACGATCTTTTTGAAGCCATAGAAGCAGACCGTACCCGCGCCGAGCCTTTTGACGCCTTCGGGAATGACGATTTCATCCCCGAAAACGGCGACGACGGACATGGTTTCGCGCTCGATGAGGCAGCCGCCTTCGGCATAGTAACAGGGATCGTTTTCATCGACGATGATCTCGGGATGGGTATCGAGTTTTTGAAGAAAGAAGCCTTCGTAGATCGTCTTTACGGAAGCGGGAATATAGAGCTTTTCGATATCCGTTCCGCCGAATGCGCGGACACCGATCTCTTCTACGCCTTCGGGAATGCGGACTTCGCCCTTCACGCTTTCAAGCATATTGAATGCAAAATTGAAAATGCGCTTTACGGAACCGTCGGATGGGATCTTTGCGCCCTTTGCGGCAACAAGAAGGGTGCCCTTCTTATTGCTGATGAGACAGCCATCTTTCACATAGAATACGTTGTTCCCCTCTTCGACTTCGATGGATTCGAGTTCGCCGAAAAAGCCGACGTAGCCTTCGACATTGAAGCCTTCTGCTTCTTTGGGGATAAAGAGGTGCTTTTCATCTTCTCTGTCAAGTTCTACGATCACACGGTTTTCAATCTTCATACATTCACCTCATCATGATTTTTTATGGACGGAGTATAGCACACTCCGCTTGCAAAAATCAACTATAAAACACCCGAAAAGGAGTTCTCTTGAAAATTTTTTCAGTCGAGTTCGTCCCCTTCGCCGTCCCTTGTCTGGAAGGTATCCAGAAGACGCTTGAGCTGTGTATTATTCTTGGCCTCAAGAAAATCTTCGATCGTGACGTATTCGTCGGTCGGCTCACCCTCCACTTGCTTGAAAAGACCGTATGCTTCGAGCTGCTCTTCGTCGGTGATGATACGGACCGTAAAAAGTTTCCTATGAAGAAATTCGTCCGACGGCGACAGACGTTCATTTTCGCCCATAAGGACCCACGGATGATAGAGCGGGAAATTCTCGTCTTTGAGTTCCGCCTTCGTGAACATCCAATCTTTGTCGAGAGGGAAGATGCACCGCAACGCTTCGAAATAGGTCATACTGCTCGCATTGCCGCCCCGCTTCACGCAGTTTTTCAGAAACTCGATCTCATAATTCTGGATCCTTTCATTCTTCCCCATTCCGAATTTGTACGGAGCAGAATCGGACGCTGCTCCCGCCGCATACACCGCCTGCATATAGCCGGGATAGTCCTTCAGACCGAAGCCGCCCTCTTCGACGGGATCGCCGAAAAGTTTTTTCAGATATGTAAGCCTGAGAGCACTTATTTGTTTTGCTTCATAAGTTTTCAGATCGGCATTGTTCAGTTCGTCGAGAAGCTCTTTGAGCGACTTCTGCTCGTACATTTTTTCGTATATCTGCCCTTTATCCTGCTTCTTGGGAAAAATAGCTTTGATGATATCGAACAGTCCCATTTTGAGCACCCCCTTACATATTGAAGAGCATACCCGTGGCGTCGCCGCGCGCGATGATCCGTCCGGTGAAATTTGTGGTGGCGTCGATACTCTTTTTGTAGTATCCGAGGATCTTACCGCTGAACGCCTTCACCGTCTTGTTGCCGGCGGCATCCGTCTCGATCGTGCCGATGATCTTGCCGCTGAAGTCTTTGATCGTCTGTTTTTCCATCTTATATTTCTCCTTTCTTGCCCTCATGGAGCGAATTTCTGCATGAAATATCCCGAAATGGGATATTAAGAGTATACCACTACGGTATAATTGTGTCAAGGGTTTTATGAAAAGGCTTCGGGAATTGAGGGAACAGAAAGGCATTTCGCAGCTTCGGCTGGCGATGGATCTCTCCCTCAACCAAAACAGCATTTCACGCTATGAGACGGGAGAGCGGGAAGCGGACTATACAACGCTCGTCGCTCTCGCCGACTATTTTCACGTGTCCGTCGATTACCTTTTGGAGCGCACCGACGACCCGAAATTCCGGGAATGAGCTTTCTTATGCCGCCTCTTGCGAGGCGGCTTTTATTTTACGGACCTCACTCCCGAGGAGTGCTTTTTTCTCAAAGAGTTTTTTGGCCAGGGCATCGAGGAACGCCCTGTTCTCGGTGAGAATTTTCTTTGCGTGAAGATAGTAGCGCTCCATCTCCACGGCAACTGCGGCGTCTCTCAGATCCTCGGCGTGATGCCAGCTCTCGTCCGATACAAGGTTTGAAAATCCCCTGCTCGCATAACCGCCCACAAGCCTCGTCGCAATTTCATGCGCACGGCCGAGATCGCTCGTCGCGCCCGTATCGACCTCGCCGAATACGAGCTCTGTCGCCGCCTTTCCGCCGAGAAGAGAGAGGATGCGGCTTTCCATATAATTTATGGAAGTGAAGTAGTCGGGCGACTGCGAAACGGAGGCGATCCCACCCGTCCTGCTGTCGTGCATGCAGACGGTGAGGAGATTGACGCTCCCCTCTTCGAGCACTTCGGCAACGACGGCATGCCCCGCCTCATGGTAGGCGATGCGCATCGCGGCCTCGGGCGAATAGCCGTTCTCCCCTTCGGGTGCGTTGAAGATCACGCGCAGACAGGCCTTTACGATCTCTTCCATGCCGATGGAAGTCTTTCCCGCAAACCCTGCGGCAATGCCCGCCTCATTGACGACCGCCTCGAGGTCGGCGCACGACTTCCCTTCCAAAATCCTTGCGACGGCGTGCGTATCGATATCGGAGACGAATTTCTTCCTCGAAAGATAGTAGCCGATGATATCCTCGGCGTCCTTGCCGCGGGGCGCATCGATTTGGATGAGTTTATCGAATCTGCCCGAACGGAGCAGCGACTTCGGGAACTTGCGAATGGAATTTGCGGTGGCGAGAACAAAGACATGGTCCCCCCGTACGCCGTCGATGCAGGATTGCACGGCGACATATTCCTCGCTGTCGGTATGGCACTCGTCGTCGTTGGCGAACTTATCGAGATCGTCCAAAAAGACGACGGCGGGCGCCTGCCGACTGGCTCTTTCAAACGTCCTTTCGATCTCTTTGACGAAATCCCCGTCCGCCTTCGACTTGCGGCAGAGGAAGGTGTTCCACCCGAGCGCCTCGATGAAACAATTTGCCATCGTCGTCTTGCCGAGCCCCGGTTCGCCGTGCAGCATGAGCCCGTGCGGCATCTCCACACCGAGACGCGCATACTTCTCATTGTTTTTGAGAACGTCTGAGAGCTGCTCCAATTCTCTCTTCACACTTTCATATCCGATCACTTTGTCAAATTCTTTCATGTATATCACCTCAATATTTTTTACGAAGAGAAATATAACGCGCAAAATGGGCGGATGATGGCGGGAAGGCGGGCCGCGCTTTTGCGTTGTGGGAGCATTATAGCACATCGGCACACCCAAACCCGACTAAAATACGTCCCAAAAATGTCTCATGAGGCATTTTTCTGAAAAAATTTTTTTGGAATTTTCGCTTTTCGCCCCCATTTTGTCAAACGGAACGGACGTGTTTTTTCCCGCCGAAGCGTTTTAAGAAATATCCCGCTTCGGTATTTATATAGTTGATTTTCACTTCTCCGCTGTGTTATAATGCAGGTACTTCATAAATACGGAGGAAATACTATGGCAAACGAAAAGGAAGTCATCATTCTGAACAAGCCGTTTTTGGGCGGCTGGCTCAACGAAGAAGGCAGGATCGGGCACGAGATCATCGACTTCTTCCTGGCGGACGAAAACAAGAAGGGCGAGAAAAAATATTATGTCTACAACAACCCTTGGGGACTGTGTCCCGATGATATTTGGGTGGGTGACAGCGAAAAAGTTAATGATTACGGCTTGAAAAAAACGGAAGGTGAAAAATATATCGCTAAATATATGGTATTGGCAAGCGATGCTCATGCATTAGACGACAAAACGAATGATGAAGTTGCCTCAACAAACAAGAAAAGCAAGCCAAAATCTTTCCATATACTTTATGTTATAAAATTGAAGGCAAAGATACACCGTTTTGATACAGGTAAAGGCGAAGACAAGGGACTAAAAAAGGGACAAGAAGAAATCGGCACGCTTATTGAAAACAATGGAATCGCTTACAATGGCAAACTCTTGAATAAAATTTACGGAGAGGATGATTCGCTCTATCTCACTTTTGAAGCGGATCCGAATTTTGTCTACAAAGTAAAAGAAGGTGAGACATTACTGTTCGAGCCGGAAAAATATAATTTTGCAAGAAACAGAGGCTATATCTATGAAGATACTCTCGAGGCCGATTATAAAAAATTGTCGGATATAATAAAAAAGCAAATAGACTTAGCGAACAAGAAAGATAATGATGGCAAGCTTGAAAAATACCAATTGACTACGCTCGGCGAAGCAACCATCGGAAAACATCATGTGGAGAAAACGTTTTTGGATCTGATCGGCTCCACAGACAAGGAACAGGCTTTCACGAATATGCTGCACGCCTTGCTCAACGACAACGAAATATTCAAGAAGTTTTGCAATACATTCAGAAAGGATGGTTCGGACTTCGCCAATGGTGAAGACTTCAAAATCGAGCGAGAGAAGAAAATCAAAGGCGGTAGAATGGATATCTCGGGTGAGGGTAAATTGCAAAAAGTAATTATCGAAAATAAAATTTTCAGCGGATTAAACGGGAAAAAGAAAGATAAAAAAATCAGTCAGTTGTCAACTTATTACGATTGGGGTAGCAAAGATGAGAACGGGGAAGAATTGCCCCTCTCCCCTCTTTGTTTTATTACCGCGCCCGATGCTCGAATTGCTTATATAAAAGCAGAAATGAAAGAATACGACCTTACAATGGCTGAAAAAGACATCTTTCATTTTATTCCGTATAGCAAAATTGTTGAGTTTCTCGAAGAGAACGAAGAACTCCTCAAACTCAACGAGTTAATTTCCTTGCTGTTCGGCCAGATCGTAAACGCTTTCAGAAACTGGTCTTACAAGAGCAGAGAAGATTTGTATGCCGACCTCTTCCTGAAAGCTACAGACCGCAATAACGCATAACAGAATAACAGTAAATCAGTCGGGAGTACGCTCCCGACTGATTTTTGTAATCCAGTTTCGAATAATTGATAAAATAGGTTGATTTTTAGCTATAATTCGGGTATAA
>CANQCA010000069.1 GCA_947589585.1 uncultured Clostridia bacterium | reverse complement strand
CTGAAACAAAAACGCGCCGATGCGGAGACGTGTATGCTCGGCGGGGCGCCTGCCGTGCGGGTGAACCTCGGGGGCGGCGATGCACCCGATGCCGTGCGTTATCTGCGGTTTTCCGCCCACGAAGGGGGGAAGACGCCCCTTGCCGCCCTCTATCTCACGCCTTCCTGCCCCCCTTCGGAAGGGGATGCGGGGGAAGCGCGTGCCCGCCGTCTCTTACCGGAAAAGATCTCTTCCCGCCTTGCCGCGGAGGGCGTCGCGGCCTTTGCCGCCGAGACGTGCGGCGGGGATGCTTCGGCACATTCCTACGCCTTTGAGACCTATCTTAGCGAAGCGGATGAAGAGGATGGGGAAAAGGCCGCATGCGGCGACCGCCTCATTTTGCTCGGCGAGGAGACATTTCATGCGCTCAATGCCGCTTCCCCCCTCAGATGCTGTTGCACCCTCGCGGAAGGGGGGATCGCACGCGCCGTCTCTTGCATCGCGGATGGAGCCGACCTCGAGCTGGAGAAGATGCCTCTTAAACGCGGGGAAAGCCTTCGGGCAATTCTTGAGGGCAAGAGGGGTGCGATTTTGGCCGTCGGTGCGCGCGAGGCGGAGGAACTTCTCGGCGAAGCCTGTAAATTCGGCCCCGCTGCCCTCATCGGGACGGTCACCGAGGTCCCTCGGCTCATCATCCGACAGGGCGGAAAGGCGATCGTCAACCTCTCCATAGAGACCTTGGAGCGGGGCGCGGGCGGCCACGTCCGTCTTGAACTTCAGCCCCCCGAAGAGATGAAAAAACCCATTCCCCTCGACTTTGCTACGGGCATGCGCCTTCTCGCGGAAAAAACCGATGTCTTCTCCCGCAAGGCTCTGTCCGATCTCTTCCATTTCGCCGCAGGAGGGGGAACGGCGAGTGCGCCCTTCGGCGGGAAATATTCGCTCACGCCCTCCGATGCCGCTGCCGTCCGCATCTTCGGCGGGAAGAACATCTCCTATCTCACATGGGGCGGAAACGGCGAGCTCGCAAAGAAAAGTCCCTATCATGCGGCATACTATGCCGTGATCGAGAGTATCTCCCGGCTGATCGCGGCGGGGGCGGATCTTCGGGAGATCAGTCTCCTTTTGCAGGGTGTCTTCCCCGACGGGGAGGGGGTCGAGGTCTTCGAGAAGCAATTCGGCGCGCTGCTCGGTGCATGCAAGGCGCAGCTCGATTTAGGCGTCGCCTCTTTGGGAAGCGAGATCGGCAGTACGCGGGAAAAGGTCTCGCCCGCCCTCTATTGCATGGCGATGGCGACGGGTATGGAGCGCGAGATCGTCTCTCCCGCCTTCAAGGCGGCGGGGCACAAGGTGGTCCTGCTGTCTCCCGAGCGCGACGAAAACGGCCTGCCCATTCCCCATTCCTTCATCAAAAATTGTAAGATCGTCACCGCGCTCCAACGCGCGGATAAGGTGCGCGCCGCCTATGCCGTCTCGGGCGGCGGCGTTGCGGAAGGGGTCTTGAAGTGTTGCCTCGGAAACGAAATCGGCTTCCGCTTCTCGGACATGGTACCCATGGAAACCGTCTTCGGCTACAACTACGGATGCTTCATCCTCGAGCTCAACGACGAGACCGCCGTGGGGGAAGAGCTCGGCCGCACGACGCTTTCGGAGACCTTATCGCGCGGGCTCGACCTCGTCCCGCTCACGACGCTAAAGGAGATCGGCGAAGCAAAATGCTCCCCCGTTTTTGGGCGTCTCCTGCCGCAAGGGGATGGCGCTGAAGAAAACTTTACATCCTTCAAGAAATGCAGTGCGGCCTCGCCCGTTTGCATCGAGCGCCCCCGCGTTCTTCTGCCCGTTTTCTGCGGGGGAAGGGGGCCCGTCGAGACCGTGCGTGCCTTCGAAGCGGCGGGCGCCGAGGTCGAGCTCTTCCCCGTTCCCACCCTCGATGCAAAGGAGCTCTCTTGCTCTGCAGAGCGCCTCGCAGGCCGCCTTTCCCAGACGCAGATCCTCTTTCTCCCGGACGAAATCGGAGGGTACCATGTCCGCGATCACGCCCGATTTATTGCGAAATATCTGCGCCGCGGCGCCATCGCGGATGCGATCGGGGAGCTCTTGGAACGGGGCGGCCTTATCGGCGGTTTGGGCCTCGGGATGGAGGTGTTGTCACGGCTCGGCCTTCTGCCCCTCGGAAAGATGTGCGCGGAAGGGGAACGGGCGCCCTTAACGCTTGCAGATGCGGGATACACCGTCTCGCGCATCCTTCGCGTCCGCGTCGTTTCCAATGTGTCCCCGTGGCTTTCGGGCGTTCTCCCGGGCGACATCTTCTCCGCTCCCGTCTATGGCGGAAGAAGACTTACGGCCGACCCCGATCTTTTAAGAGAGCTTGCCGAGCGCGGGCAGGTCGCGACACAGTTCGTCGACCCCGAAGGCAACGCGACGGCGGACCCGCGCTTCGAGCCCATCGGCTGCACGCTGGCCGTCGAGGGGATCGTCTCCCCGGACGGAAGGATCTTCGGCCGTCTGGCAAATTCCGCACTTTCGGGGCGGGGACTTTATAAGAATGTCCCGGGCGAATACGATATGAAGATCTTTGCGAGCGCCGTAAAATATTTCAAATGACAGGATCAACGCCTTTCTCCCCTCATTTTATGAAATGCCAATCAAAAATCCACCCGCTTGGGTGGATTTAATCTTTTGTGCGGCCGAGAAGGTAATCGACGCTCGTATTCAAAAGGTCTGCGATGGCGATGAGTGTATCGAAGGAACACTCTCTGCCACCCGTTTCCCAATAGGAGACGAGGCGGGGCGTGACATTCAGTTTTTCGGCGACTTGCCTCCTCGTCAGACCCGCTTCTTTGCGCAGTTCCGCGAGGCGAAGACTAAAATCATTCATGAAAATATTTTAGAACAAAATGTTCTAAATTACTTGATGCGGAACAAATTGTTCCGCTATAATGATCGGGAACGGAACGTAATGTTCCGAAAACAAACAACGGAGGATAGGTATGAAGAAGCTTTTTTCAGCGATTTTGGCGGCGGCATTGTGCTTTTCGCTCTGCGCCTGCGGGATCGTCGACGGGAACACCGAAAGTAGCGACAATGGCGGCAACGGCGGCAATACCGAGGTCGGCGGCAATACCGAGAGCAGCGGCAACACCGAGAGCGGTGGGACGGAGGGGCAGAAGGTCGTCCTCACCGAAGATACCGATTTTTCGGCGCTCGTCTCGGACAAGGTAACGGCAAAGGAATGGGACGCGGCCTTTACGAACGAGGCGTTCGCGGGTTGCACTTCTCATTTGATACGTGAGCGGCAAGGGTTCCAATTGGAATGCAAAAACAAATTCGGCTATCAAAAAACGGATGCGGGCTATGATATCAGTTTTGAATCATATCTTCTCTATGCTGCCGAGCTTGACCCACAACTTTTTGACGGCGAATGGAAGAAAGCAGCAGAAATGATGTATCGCATTGTCGGGAAGAACGCCACCTATACAGGTGTACAGTTCGACTTTGAATCGGGGGACTCGGCGGATGTCGATCATCAGACATATGATCTCAGTGACGAAAAGAACAAGGTCGAGCGGGAATGGAGTTGTACCTTCCGCGACCTGATCGCCTATGACTTTGCGGGGCAGTTCGAAAAATTCAGCTACGATGAGACGCTCCACGCCTATACCTATGAGGGGGAGAGCCTTGTTGTGCCCTATTCGCCGATGGAAGCGATGAGACCGGAGGGATATACGATCACTTCCGCGATCGTCAAGATTGTCGGCGGGAAGCTCGCCTATACTAAGGTGGAGACCTCGGGGAGTTCAGTAGAGGATCCCGAGGAATACTTCTATTACGACTACGGCAAGACCGAGGTCGCCATTCCCACAGATGCAACGCCCGCCGAATAAGTAGGCAGAAAGGCTTTCACAGTAAGATTTCTCCCCTCATTTTTCTTGACGAAAGAGGGGAGTTTTTGCTATAATTTTTCGCATGAAGACTGATATCGAGATCGCACGCGAGGCGGCCATCCGCCCCATCGGAGAAATTGCAAAGAAGCTCGGCCTTTTTGAAGAGGACATCGAGCTCTATGGGAAATACAAGGCGAAGCTGGAGCCCTTGGCGACTGCGGGAAGGAAGGCGGAAGGCAGGCTCATCCTCGTCACCGCCATCACCCCCACGCCTGCGGGCGAGGGGAAGACGACGACGACCGTCGGCCTTGCGGACGGGCTCTCCCGCCTCGGGAAAAAGACGGTCGTCGCCCTGAGGGAGCCCTCGCTCGGGCCCGTGTTCGGCATCAAGGGGGGCGCCGCGGGCGGCGGCTATGCGCAGATCATTCCCATGGAGGATATCAACCTGCACTTTACGGGGGATATCCACGCCGTGGGTGCGGCGAATAACCTGCTCGCCGCCATGCTCGATAACCACATCTTTCAGGGGAATGAGCTGAATATCGACCCCGAGCGCATCGTCTGGAAGCGGTGCGTGGATATGAACGACCGCCAGCTCCGCTATGTGGAGGACGGGCTTGGCGGCCCGAAATCGGGCGTGCCGAGAAAGGACGGCTTCGATATCACCGTCGCCTCCGAAGTCATGGCGATTCTTTGCCTTGCGACCTCTTTGGAGGATCTGAAAAAGAGGCTTTCCCGCATCGTCGTCGCCTACAACAAAGAGGGGGAACCCGTCACGGCGGGGGATCTCAAGGCGGCGGGGGCGATGGCAGTTCTTCTGAAGGACGCCATCAAGCCCAACCTCGTGCAGACCTTGGAGGGAACGCCCGCCCTCGTGCATGGCGGACCCTTTGCAAATATCGCCCACGGGTGCAATTCCGTCGCGGCGACCTGCGCAGCCTTGAAGCTCGGCGACTATGTCGTCACCGAGGCGGGCTTCGGCGCAGACCTCGGCGCGGAGAAATTTTTGGATATCAAGTGCCGCATGGCGGGGTTGAAGCCCTCGGCGGTCGTCATCGTCGCCACCGTGCGTGCCCTCAAGATGCACGGCGGGCTGGAAAAGACGGAGCTTTCCCGCGAGGACCTTTCCGCCCTCGAAAAGGGACTCCCCAACCTTCTGCGCCACGTCTCCAACATCAAAAATGTGTATGGACTTCCCGCCGTCGTCGCGGTCAACCGTTTCCCCACGGATACGGATGCGGAGATCTCCCTCGTCATAAAAAAGTGCAGAGAGCTCGGTGTGAACGCCGTCCTTTCCACCGTCTGGGCAGAGGGCGGCAAGGGGGGCGAAGAACTTGCGCGCGAGGTCGTCCGCTTGACGGAAGAGAAGTCTGATTTCCGCTTTGCATACGATGCGCAGCTCCCCATCAAGGAGAAGATAGAGGCCATCGTCACCAAAATTTACGGCGGCAAGGGGGCAGTGTATTCCCCCGAAGCCGAGGAGGAGATCGCGCGGCTCGAAGCCTTGGGCTTCGGCAAGACGCCCGTCTGCATCGCCAAGACGCAGTATTCCTTCTCCGATGACCCTGCAAAATCGGGTGCGCCCGAGGATTTCTTCGTCACGGTGCAGCACTGCAAGATCTCGGCGGGGGCGGGCTTCGTCGTCGCCCTCACGGGCAGTATCATGACGATGCCGGGCCTTCCCAAATCTCCCGCCGCGGAGCGCATCGATATCGACGCCGACGGAAAGATCACGGGGCTGTTCTGATGGAAGAAGAACTTTTAAGGGGGGCGACAGAGCCCCTTCTTGCATGGTATCGGGAAAATAAGCGCGACCTTCCTTGGCGGAAAGAACGCTCCTTTTACAGTGTGCTCCTCTCCGAGCTCATGCTCCAACAGACGCGCGTGGAGGCGGTAAAGGACCGCTATACACGCTTTTTAGAGCGGTTCCCGACGGCGCAGTCGCTTGCCGCGGCTTCCGAGGACGAGGTGCTCAAAAATTGGGAAGGGCTGGGCTATTACAGCCGCGCCCGCAACCTTTGGAAGGCTGCAAAAATTCTCGCCGAGAGGGGGGAACCTCAGACATGGGTGGGGGTAAGAGCACTCCCGGGGGTCGGCGACTATACCGCGGGTGCGATCTCTTCCATCGCCTTGGGCCTTAAAGAGCCCGCCGTGGACGGGAATGTTCTGCGTATTCTGACCCGCCTTTTTGCCGACGGGCGCAATATCGACGATGCGGGGACGAAAAAGTACTTTTCCGACCTTTTGCGGAAGGTCTTTCCGCCCGAAACGGGCGATTTTACAGAGGCACTCATGGAGCTCGGCGCGATCGTCTGCGTACCAAACGGACCGCCGACGTGCGGGGCATGTCCGTGGTCGGGGGTGTGCAGAGCGCATCTTGCGGGAAGAGAAGCGGAGTTCCCCGTTCGTTCGGAAAAGAAGGCGCGGCGCATAGAGATGCTCGACGTCTTCGTGCTCCGCCATGCGGATCTGTATGCCGTGAGAAAGCGCGGCGAAGGGCTTCTCGCCGGCCTCTGGGAGTTCCCCAATTCCCCGTCACAACTTGCCCCCTCCGGGGAGAATCAACAACTTGCCCCCTCCGAGGGGAATCAACAACTTGCCCCCTCCGAGGAGGGGGGTAGGGGGGTGGGCGCCACCTTCGGCGAAGTCCTCGCAACGAAGAGCGCCAAGCACATCTTCACGCATGTGGAATGGCGGATGACGGGCTACCTCATCGAGGCGAAGGAGCGCGATCCGCAATTTGCGTGGGTGAGTGCGGGGGAGCTTCGGGCGCATTATGCGATCCCATCGGCATTCCGGGCGTTTCTTGCTTGGCTGGAGGAGTAAATTTTTTGTGCGGGCAAGAGGGTGAAGCTAAATTAAATTCGGAATAAAATATGAAAAAATGTAAAATTCTGGAAGAAAAGCGGGAGAAAAGCGTTAAAAAGCAACAAAAAGCGAAAAATTTGAACAATGGG
>CANQCA010000068.1 GCA_947589585.1 uncultured Clostridia bacterium | reverse complement strand
CCGTCGAAGAAGTGCAGCGGCTACTTCGGCGCGAAACGTTTCGACCGAAAAGAGTGGAGAAGGGTACATGTCGTTTCGCTCTCTTCTCTTCTCGAGACGACGCACCGTGTCCCCAATCTCGACTATGTGCATCTCTTCCAGGTCGTGGAGAACATCTGCGCGGACAAGCGCGACCTCTATGAGGCCTTCGCGCGCATGACATTCAACGTCCTCTATGGCAATCGAGACGACCACGGGAAGAACATTTCCTTTCTATACGATGAGGAGTTAAAGGGCTATCGCCTCTCGCCCGCTTACGATTTGACGAGGACGCCGGATAAGCCCGAACACGAGATGACGGTGATGGGGAACCCAACCCCCACAGAAAAAGATCTTCTCGACTTTGCAGCCTATGTCGGCCTCGCTAAGGGGAAGGCTATGAATATTGTGGAAAGTATAGGAAAGGTCATTTCCGAAAACACTTAAAACTTCGGCTTCGCCATCGAGCATATGATGGGGAACTTTGGCGAATTTTCGGATATTTCGGTTCATATCATGAGATATGGACCTTTTCTTTATAAAGGACGCTTTTTGCCGCGCGGTCGAAAAGAAGATCGTGCTTCTCATCTTCGGCGGCGTCTTTTTGGCGGGGGTCGTGCTCGGCATCTGCTTTGTCAAGACGCCCGCCTTCTATGAATTTCACCTGAATAATTGCGATAGATATCTGACGCAGATCTGCTATTCGGACCGAAGCGTTTTTCTCATCTTCCTCGAACGCACGGCGGGATGCTCGCTTCTGCTCCTTTTGACGCTTTTGGGCGGCGTGCATATCGTGGGGATCGCCCTGCCTTCCGCCATTCTTCTATACCGCTCCTACACCTTCGGCGGGCAGATCGCAGTGCTTTTCGGCGTGTATGGGTTCTCGGGAAGTATCGTCGCGCTCGTTCTATACATTCCCATTCATGTTTTGATCGATGCCGTAATTGTGCTCGCTGCGTCGCTTTCCGCATGCAGGGCGCGCTGTTTTTGCTTTACAAAACGAGATTTTTGTGAACTCGGGCTCGACTTTCTTGCCTTCCTTCTGCTCATCGTCGCCGTGTGCCTTCTCGAAATGATCCTGCTTCTCGCCGTCTTCCATCCGCTCGGGAATCTCTTCTGACGGGCGTATAATTATGAAAAAATGCACAAACTGCGGTTATGAAGAAATTACTTTGCAGTTTACTTGCGCTGGCCGCAGCTTGCACGGCGGCAGCGCCGATGAAAATTATCCCCGCAGAAGCGGCGGAGCTTGCCGAAAATTGCAAGGCGGCATATTCCTGCGACTTTGCGACGGGCACGAAGGTATATTCCAAAGAGGAAGAAAAGCGGCTTCCCATCGCGAGCATGTGCAAGATCATGACGCTCGAGTTATGCTTCGAAGCTGTGGAGCGCGGAGAGCTATCCTACGACGAAAAAATCACGGTGAGTGAGAACGCTTCGGGCATGGGTGGCTCACAGGTCTTTTTGGATACGGGGCTGAACTACACTGCCGAACAGCTTATGAAGACGGTCGCAGTCTGCTCGGCAAACGATTCCTGCGTCGCGCTCGCCGAACGCATCGCAGGGAGCGAAGAGGGCTTCGTCCAAAAGATGAATGCGCGGGCGAAGGAGCTCGGGGCGGACAACACGCTCTTTGCCAACTGCACGGGGCTCCCGAAAGAGCCGCAGTATTCGTGTGCGAAGGACGTCGCCGTCATGCTGCGCGCGCTCATTTCCCATGAGAAATATTTCCAATTTTCTCATGTTTGGCTGGAAGATTTCGCCCATCCCGACGGAAGGACGACCACCATTACCAATACAAACAAACTCATCCGTCAATATAAAGGCTGCGATGGCGGCAAGACGGGCTTTACGAACGAGGCGGGCTTCTGCCTTGCGGCGACCGCAAAACGGGGGGATATGCGCGTCATCTCCGTCGTCATCGGCGGAGCTGATTCAAAATCACGTTTTGGGGCGGTGAGCAAGATGTTCGACTACTGCTTTGGGGCCTATGAGACACGGACGATCCTGAAGGCGGGAGAGGCGATAGAAGAGCGGGCAAAGGTCTCGGGGAGCAAGAAAGCAGAGATAGAAGTCATTCCCGAAAAGCCCTTGCAGGTCTTCGCAAAGCGCGGAGAGAGCGAAAACGTTGTTTTGAAAACGCAGATCTGTGAAGAACTCAGGGCGCCGATCCAAAAGGGGGCAGAAGTCGGATGGGCGATACTATATCGGAACGATGTGGAGATCATGCGCGTCAAACTGCTTGCGGCGGAGGAGGCGCCCCGCTTCACCTGGTGGGAAGCACTACGCGAGACCGCCCGCGATTGGCAATAATAGGTAATTTGCAAAGTACTATGCGTGACATAATCGGCATTTATAGCCTGAATGTCACGCTTTTTTCTTGACCGCATGGCGCTCTTCATGCTATAATTATCCCATTATGAATACAAGAGAAACACTGAAAGTCAACGAAAGAGGGCATCTTGAGATCGGCGGCGCCGACGCCTGCGATCTTGCCGAAAAATTTACGACACCGCTCTATGTGTTCGATGAGAAGCATATCCGCGACATGATGGGCATCTACCGCGACACCTTGGAAGAGGAATACGGCGGGCACGGGCTTGTTCTCTATGCCTCCAAGGCTTTTTCCTGCGAGGCGATGTATGCGATCGCAAAGTCGGAGCGCATCGGTGTGGACGTCGTCTCTGGCGGCGAGCTCTACACGGCATTAAAAGCGGGGTTCCCTGCGGGTAAAATTTATATGCACGGCAACAATAAGCAGCGCTACGAGATAGAAGAGGCGCTCGATGCGCACATCGGCTGCATCGTCGTCGACGCCTTTTCCGAGGCGGATATGATCGAGGAAGCAGCGGCAAAGCGCGGCATCGTGCAAAATGTTCTTATCCGTATCAATCCCGGGGTGGAAGCCCACACGCACGCCTATGTGCAGACGGCGACGCCCGATTCCAAATTCGGTTTTTCCGTGGCAAATGGCGCGGCCGAGGAGATCACGCGCTACATTCTTACAAAAAAGCACTTAAATCTACGTGGTTTTCATTGCCATATCGGCTCGCAGATCTTCGAGAAGGATTCCTTTGTTCTCGCAGCGGAGAAGTGCCTCAGGTTCATTTCCGAGATGAAAAAAACGCTCGGGTTTGAGACGGAGGAGCTCGATCTCGGGGGCGGGTTCGGAATCTGGTATACGGATGAGGACCCGGAGGTCCCTGCAGAAGGCTATCGCGGGTATCTCACAGCGCTTCTCGACGCCGTCAAGAAGGGGTGCTCGGAGTACGGGTTGAAAGAGCCATTCCTCCTCTTGGAACCGGGGCGTTCCATCGTGGGGGAAGCGGGCGTCACGCTCTATAGGGTGGGGGCGATCAAGGAGATCCCCGGCATCCGTAAATATCTCGCCATCGACGGGGGGATGTTCGACAACCCGAGATTTTGCCTCTATGGATCAAAATACACGGCCGTCCTTGCGAACCGCGCAGACGAAACGCCCGAGGAAGTCGTTGCCGTTGCCGGCAAGTGCTGTGAGAGCGGGGACCTCATCGGAACGAATTTCAACCTTCCCAAGGCAAAGACGGGGGATATCCTTGCGGTCTTATCGACGGGCGCATACAATTATTCGATGGCTTCCAACTATAACCGCAATCTGATCCCGCCCGCAATTCTGGTGCGGGAGGGAAAAGCGGCCTACATCGTCAGGCCGCAATCGTACGAGGACCTCGTCCGAAACGACGAAATTCCGGAATATTTGAAGTAATACGTCTGACATAGTATTGAGGTTTTGTATAAAGTGGGGCGGAAATTTTGCGAAATTTCCGCTTTTGCTTGCTTTTTTCGGGTATTCGTATTATAATTATCCTAATGGAAAATATCGGGGAGCAATTCATAAGGCTTTTTGCAAGCCTCATCGCCGTGACGGTCGTCCTCACCCTTCACGAATTTGCGCATGCCTTTGTTGCGTATAAGTGCGGCGACCCGACGCCGAAGTGGGGCAAACGTCTCTCTTTGAATCCGCTCCGCCATTTCGATCCGATAGGGCTCGTCTGTTTTGCGCTCGTCGGCTTCGGCTGGGCGAAGCCCGTCCCTATCAACCCCGATAACTTCAAAAAATATCGTTTGGGGCTTGGGCTCACGGCAAGCGCGGGGATCATCGTCAACTACCTGATGGCGTTTCTCTTCTATCCGCTTGTCCTTGTCGTCATCAATTTCATGCCCCGGATCGTATTCCTCACCGATTTTTTGTATTATCTCACGATCCTTCTGTATTCTTACAGCCTCTCTTTTTGCGTCTTCAACCTCTTGCCGCTCTATCCCTTGGACGGATTCCGCATCGTGGATGCCCTCAATAAGCGTCGCGGCAAGATCTACAGGTTTTTACGCAGCTATGGGCAATGGATCCTTTTGGGGCTCATCGCCGAAAGTTTTCTTTGCGATCTGTTCGTGCGCTTCGGCGTCTCACAGATGGAATGGTTCAACATTCTCGGTTGGATCATGCAGTTTGCGACCAAATATGTCGGGTTCCCGATCTCAGCGATCTGGGGGCTTGTCTTCGGGATGCCTCCCGGCGAAGTTTGGAGTTTATTGTTATGGTAGAAGAGCTGAAAAAAGAAGAAGAGACAGAGAGCGAAGAAGTCTTCTCGCTCGTCGACGACGATATGGACCTCACCGATGAGGAGCTTTTGGAGGGGGCAGGCGGGCCTGCACCCGAGTCTTCTGCACCTTCTCCTTCCGACGATGCGTTAGTGCCCGCTCCCGACGAAGCCCCCGAGGAGACGAAATTCCAAAAAGAGGACCCCTATAAGGCGATCCGTTCCAAGTTCGAATCCAACGTCGACTATACGACCGTCCTTTCCAACTTCGAGGGGCCGCTCGATCTTTTGCTGTACCTTATTAACCGCGAAGAGATCGAGATCAAGGATATCTTCGTCTCAGAAGTTACCGAGCAGTTCCTCGACTATATGAAGGGGCTTCCCTATCTCGATGTGGACAAGGTCACCGATTATCTGAACATTGCGGCTTCCATCATCAAGATCAAGGCGCAGGCGCTCGTGCCCAACATCGAGGACGATCCCGAGATCGAGCAGGAGATCGAGGACGACAAGGCCGAGCTTATCCGCGCCCTCGAGGAGTACCGCCTCATCAAAGAGGAGATGACAAAACTCAAAGAGCTCGAGACGGTGGGCTACTACTTCAAAGAACCCGATAAGGACGTGGGGGAAACGCGCACCGTGTTCACCCTCGAAGGGTTGGACCTCGACGGGCTCGTAAAAGCATTTTCCGCCGTGCTCATACGGCGGGAGCACGATCTTGTCGACGAAGAATTCCGCGAGATCCCGCGCGACGAGTACACGGTTTCGCAAAAGATCACCTTTATTCTGGAAGTCTTTGAGGAAAACAAGGAAGTCCGGTTTGAAGAGCTCTTCACCAAGGATTACACGCGGAGCGAGATCGTGACCACCTTCCAGGCACTTTTGGAACTTTTGAAACACCAATTCCTGCACGTGAGGCAGGAGACGGCCTTCGGGCAGATATTCATTACTTACAACCCCGAAGCAAAGGAGGCAGAACTTGGAGAAATTGACGAATATAATTGAGGCGATCCTCTTTGCCTCGGGCAGAAGCGTCCCCATTGCGGATATCGCCGAAAAGCTCGGCGCGACGGAAGGGGAAGTAAAAAAAGCGCTCAAGGAACTGCGCGAAAAGTATGGCGAAGAGTCGGGCGTACTCCTTTTGGAATTCAACAAAAAGGCGCAGCTCGCGTCCAATCCCGACTATAAGGACGGGGTCGCGGCCGTCCTCAATCCCATCCGCGAAAAAGAACTCACCCGCACGATTTTGGAATGCGCCGCCATCATTGCATACAAACAACCCATCACGCGCACCGAGATCGAGGTCCTGCGCGGGGTGAACAGCGACTACGGCGTGAATGCGCTTCTGGAGCTGAAGCTTATCTATCCCTGCGGCAGGAAGGATGCCATCGGGCACCCCGTGCTATTCGGTACGACGGATGAATTTTTGAAGAGGTTCAAATTGAATTCCCTCGAAGATCTTCCCGACTACGATGAGCTCATGGCGGCCATTGCCCGTCCCGACGAGGATCGCGACGCATATCTTTACAACCGTGAGGAGTGGGATAAGATCGACGCGGACAGTTCGAGCACGCTCGGCGGAGGAGAGGGGCAGCCTTCTCCCCAGCCCAAGCCCAAGGAGAAGAAGCAGGAAAAAGAGGAAGTCGTCGAGGGCGGCTACGAGATCCCCGACTTTTTGAAGGGGCTCGACGATACGGATATCGTCAAAATTTCCTGACACATCCTTCCAACTACATAAAAAAGCAGCATTCGTCCATATTACGTGTATGGGCGAATTTTTTATTTGGGGAACATTTCTCGGGGTCTTCCTCTTTTTTGTTCCCGTGTTCGCCTATGTGGACTTCTTTGCGGATGCACGGGGGAACAAGCTGTATTTTTGTATCAGTCTCTTTCGCATTTTCCGCATCTTCGGCGGCTATGGGGAGTTGAGAAAGGGCGGGATCGCCGTCCATCTCACAAAAAAATATGCCCTGTTTCTGCCCTACGGAGAACTCGCCAATACGCGCAAGAAGTTCGAGATCACCAAGGGGTTCCAGCTCTGGCGGCTGCATCAGATCGTTGAGATCGGGGGCATAGATAAGGCCGCGGCCATCCTCATCGGGGCGGCGATCGAAGGGACATTCGGCGGGGTCTACGGATATGTGCATACGCTCTATCCGTTCGTATCCATGAAGAACAGCACGCTCTTCTCTAAAGAACCCTGTCTGAAGGTGACCAATCAGACGGCGGTCGTATTCAATGGGCTCGTGCTCGCCGTCGCACTCGCAAAAAAAGCATTGGAGGCATTGATAAATTGGATAAGAACAAAAAAATCGACGGTATTATGGAAAAAACGGCTGAAAAACTGACGGCGCTCGTGGATGTGAACACCGTCATCGGCAAACCGGTATTCTCCGCGAGCGGGGCGCAGATCATTCCCTTCACCAAGGTGACGATGGGATACCTTTCGGGCGGGGGTGAATACGGCGA
>CANQCA010000067.1 GCA_947589585.1 uncultured Clostridia bacterium | reverse complement strand
CAATCTCTCGGGGGGACAAAGGCAACGCCTGACCATCGCCCGCGCCCTTGTGCGAAGCCCCGAGATCCTTATCCTTGACGACAGCTCTTCCGCCCTCGACTATGCGACGGATGCGCGCCTTCGCACCGCCTTGAAAGCGCTTCCCGCGACCACCGTTCTCGTCTCCCAACGCATCGCCTCGGTGATGCACGCGGATAAAATTATACTTCTCGATGAAGGGCGGATCGCGGACATGGGTACCCACGAAGAGCTCATGCGCCGCTCCAAGCTCTATCAAGAGATCTACACTTCGCAGACGCAAGGGGGGGATCGGGCATGAAAAAGAAAGAGACCCTGCGCGGCATCCTGCGCTACCTCAGGCCCCACCTTCCCGCCCTTATCTTGGCGCTCTTTGCGGCGCTCATCGTCGTCGCGGGGCAGCTCCTTGCTCCCTTCTTTGCGGGCAGAGCCATCGACTGTATCGCCACGCCCGAAAAGGGCGGCATCCTGTGGGAAAAGCTCACTTCTTACCTCATCGCACTCGGCGCTTCCGCCGTCTGCGCGATGATCTTCCAATGGATCCTCACGCTTCTCTCGAATAGAATTGCCTACCGCGTCCTCTCGTCCATCCGCAAGGACGCCTTCGCAAAGATCGAAAAACTTCCGCTAAAATACCTCGACGCCCGCCCGTACGGGGATACGCTCAGCGCCATCGTCTCGGATGCGGAGACGGTCGCCGACGGGCTGCTTTTGGGCTTTTCCCAGCTGTTTACGGGCATTTGTACGATCGTCGGGGTGCTCGGCGTCATGCTCGCCGTGCGCTGGGAGATCGCCCTCGTCGTCTTTTGTATCACCCCGCTCTCCTTCTTCGTCGCCCGTTTCATTGCGAGAAGGACGTATAAGACCTACCGCGCGCAGGCTTCCGCCCGCGCCGATGAGACCGCCTTCGCCGACGAGATGATCGGAAATCTCAAGATCGTCAAGGCGTTCTCCCGCGAAAGCGTCAACGAAAAGATTTTTGCGGAAAAGAACGAGGAGCTTCGAAGAACTTCCCTCCGCGCCGTCTTTTTCTCCTCGACGACCAACCCTTCGACGCGCTTTGTCAACGCCCTCGTCTATGCCGCCGTCGTGCTCGCAGGGGGTTATTTCGTCATCTCCACCGCGGGCATGGGTGCCCCGTTTACCGTTGGCGCGCTCACGACCTTCCTGCAATACGCCAACCAATACACGAAGCCGTTCAACGAAATTTCCGAGGTCTTCGCCGAGTTTCAGAACGCCCTCGCCTGCGCGGGAAGACTGCTAAAACTCATCGGCGAAGAGGAAGAGCCCTCGGATGAGAACTGCATTTCCCTCGAAAACGTGAAGGGCGCAGTTGCGGCAAAGGACGTCGCCTTTTCCTACACCCCCGAGAAGGAGCTCATCAAGCATCTTGACCTTGATATCAAGCCGGGCATGCGCGTCGCCATCGTCGGCCCTACGGGGTGCGGCAAGACCACGCTCATCAACCTTTTGATGCGCTTCTACGACGTGGACGAAGGGGCGATTTTCGTGGACGGGCAGGACATCCGCACCGTGACCCGCCAAAGTTTACGCGAAAACTTCGGCATGGTCCTGCAAGAGACATGGCTCAAAGAGGGGACTGTGCGCGAAAATCTCACCCTCGGCCAGCCCGATTGTACCGAGGAGGAGATGATCGAGGCCGCCAAAGCCGCGAAGGCGCATTCCTTCATCATGCGGCTCCCCGCAGGGTACGAGACGGTGCTCGGGCGGGATACGGCGCTCTCCGAGGGGCAGAAACAGCTCCTGTGC
Source organism: uncultured Clostridia bacterium (assembly GCA_947589585.1). Lineage (GTDB taxonomy): Bacteria > Bacillota > Clostridia > Christensenellales > Borkfalkiaceae > Gallimonas. The sequence continues at coordinate 5,603 of CANQCA010000067.1, read as the reverse complement.
ATCGCCCGCGTCATGCTCTGCCGCCCGCCCATGCTCATCTTGGACGAGGCGACTTCCAACATCGATACCCGCACGGAAAAGCTCGTGCAGGACGCTTTTGCCGCCCTCATGCAGGGGAGAACGTCCTTCATCGTCGCCCATCGTCTTTCCACCGTGCAAAACGCCGACCTCATCCTTGTGATGAAGGACGGCAAGGTCATCGAACATGGGACACATCAAACGCTGCTTGAAGAAGGCGGATTTTATCGGGAACTCTACAACGCGCAATTCGCCCGCATGTAGGGCTTGCGTTGAGCTGCCCCACGTAAGCGCCCGTCAAACGTGTCATGCTGCACCGACCGAATGGGGCAACCGCGTCATGCTGAGCCGAACTGTTTTACGTAGTCCACGGCGGCCCATCCTCGAAGCATCCCCTTAATGAAAACGCGGACTTCGTATAAGGGGATCCTCTCGGGGCGTTGCCCCTCGGAATGACAGCGTAATCCCGCGCAAAACAAAATTTGTGAACGCATTCTCAATCACTGTGCAAGCAGGGTTTCCCTGCGCAAGCACGCCCCAATTTGCTAAGCCACCGCACGCTTACTGTCTTTGAGGACATATAAGTATAGTGGGCGACGGGGCTGAGGGATGTACCAAACTAACCCCTCACGAAATTTTGTTTTGCGACAAAAGGACTTCGTTTTAGGGGATTCTCTCGACCCCTACGGGGTCTCGGAATGACGCGTTTATTCCATAAGCAAAACAAAATTTGTGAACAAAAAACTTAACCCCCGCGCAACCGCACGGGGGAATCTCATAATTATTCGGTTGTGCAGGGGGATCTTCCAAACCGCTTTTCCGCGATTTCAAGATCGCTCATGCCGAATTTCCTCATTCGGGCCTATGCCCTGCGCGGGGAATGACCCTTGCCGCGCCGCGTGAGGGGTATCGGCTAATTTTCCACCCCTATCATATAATTGTACATTGGTCAGCCCTCCTTCATGCTTTGATAAAGCCTTGAAGTATCATATCGATGCACCTCCGATATGAGATTTCGTACGGACCCCTGTCCGCCCTTTTTTCCGTTGCCCGAAAAGGTTTTGCTAGCCCATGGGAGTTTCCACCTTTGTTTGAAAGTAACTTTTTTTGTGAGTTTCTTTCTCTTTTCACCTACATTATAGCATACAATCGAAACTTGTCAAGAGGTTTTCCGAAAATTTTTTCATGAATTTTTTGAAGCGATTTTTGGGACGAAATGCCCGCCCGTGCCGTTTCTTCTTTACTTTTTCCCGCGCGCATGATAAAATGAGGGTATGAAGCAGAAAGCGAAACTCAAACTCAGACACGGTCTGTACCGCGGGGCGGAGATCGCGGCGGCAGGCGCGCTCACGGGCGCGTTCGTGGGCGTCATCGTCACCCTCTTCAACGTCCTTGTGGAGATGTGCGAAGAATTTGCCCGCGGCTACTACGGCTATATCCTCGATCATCCCGCCTTCGTCCCGTTGCTTTTTTCGGGGCTCTTTCTGGGCGCGGTCGTCGTGGGCGGCCTCGTGCGCTTTTTGCCCATCATAAGGGGAAGCGGCTTCCCCCAGACGGAGGGCGCGGCGCAGGGACTTTTGCGCTTCAAGTGGTATAAGGTCCTCACGGGCATGTTTGCGGCGAGCCTCGTCGTCATCTTCTTCGGGCTCTCCGCGGGAAGTGAGGGGCCCAGCCTCATGATCGGCGGCGCGGTGGGGGACGGCCTCGGCGCAATGACGAAGCGCAGCTTTTCGGTGAGAAGATACCAGATCACGGGCGGCGCATGCGCGGGACTTGCCGTCGCGCTCAATGCCCCCTTGACCGGCATCGTGTTCGCCTATGAGGAGACACACAAGCGGTTCACCCCCGAAGTATTTGCAAGCTCCTTCATCTCCGTCGTCGTCGCCATGATCATCCGCAGCGCGCTCGCTGCCCCCCTCGGGCTGTTTGCGCGCCCCGTCTTTTACGGCTTCCACTTTGCCGAGACATCGCTTTCCTTCCTTCCCTATGCGCTCCTCGCGGCGGCTATTGTCTCCGCGCTCGGCATCGCGTTCTACTTCTTCGCACTTACTTTGCGGAAGCTCTTCCGCAAAATCAAGCCCAAGCATTTTGTATGGGGCGTGCGCATGCTCATCCCGTTTATGCTCGCAGGGGCGGTCGGGCTTATCTCCGTCTGGGCGATGGGCAGCGGGAAGTTCTTCATCGAGAGTTTGGCGAGCGAAACGGGCGCATTCGAGAAGATCGGGCCGCTCTTTTCCTCCCCGCTCTGGGTGACGCTCCTCATCGCGGTCCTTCTCCGCATCGTCGTCACCGCCTGCAACATCGGCGCCGAAACGCCCTGCTGCACCTCCTTTCCCTTCTTCGCGATCGGTGCGGGAACGGGCGCGCTCCTTTCCCTTCTCTTTGTGAAGATGGGCATGCCGGCCGAGCTTTCGGATACCGTCGTCATTTTGTGCCTCGCGACCTTCTTTGCCACCGTCGTCAAGGCGCCCTTCACCTCTATCATCATGACGATCGAACTCACGGGTTCGTTCACCTACCTTCTGCCCGTCGTGCTCGCCGTCACAGTCAGCATGCTGCTGGGCAGGATCTTCCGCACGGAGCCGCTCTACGAACGGCTTTTGGAGGACTTTCTCGAGGAGGGGAAGAAGGCGGAAAAACTCACGCTCAGAGTGCGCGTCGGCGCGGCAGCGGGAAGCAGCATCCGCGATATCCTGTGGCCGCCGACGGCGCTCATCACCTCCATCGAGCGCGGCGGCGAAAACATCCCCGCGAGCGGCGGCGTGCAGCTTGCCGCAGACGATATCCTCACCGTCGAGGGCACGCCCGACGAGAGCGCGAAGGAGGAATACCTCGCCGTTCTGCGCGATTCCGTCGGTGAACTCATATCAGGCGCCGAAACGGGCGACACTCCGAAATAAAAACAGCGAAACAAGGCCCCCTCCTTGCGGAGGGGGCATTTTCGGACATGGTATCGCCGTTTTTGCTCACGAGGGCGAAAAATGCGGGCTATTCATCCGCATCATTCCCGTCGTCGAGAAGGATGGAAAGTTCCTCATCCGTGAGCGCGCCGAGCGCTTCTGCGAAGGAAGCGGCGAGCATGGCGGCGCGTTCCAGCTTTTCGATGGCGCGGGGGAACCCCTGCCCCGCGGCGCTTCGCAAGAGCGCATATATCTCACCCGCGGCAGGCCTCCCTTCCTTTCGGAAGCCGCGTTCCTCATAGAGCATCGCGAGCGAAAACTGCGCCTGCGGGTCACCCTTTCGGGCAGCCTTTTCGTACCATTTGAATGCGGAACGAAGATCCGTCCGCTTGACGCCCACCCCGTACTCATACATACTGCCGAGCGCCGTCTGCGCCATACTTTCTCCCGCCTCTGCGCGCGGGAGGACCTCTTCGCTTTGCAATGGGGGATGCGCCCTGCGGTAGGCTTCCACATCCGCAAACTCCGAGAAGCCGATCTCGAGCCCGAGAACGTATGCAGCCGCCCTGCTGCCGCACTTTTGCGCACGGAGATACCAATCTGCGGCGGCGCGGGCGTCCTTTTCCCCGTCTTTCCCGCGCAAAAAGAGATCCCCGAGGCAGCACATGGCGTCTTTATCGCCGAGCCATGCTGCTTGCAGATACAGCTTTTTCGCCGCGTCTATATCGCGTTTTGCGCCGTCGAACCCGTAATATGCCTGCTGTCCGCGCACAAATAGGGCGCGGGCTTCTTCTTTTTCATCCATATTTCTTTATCGCCAAAATGATTTTACAGTGCGGAGAGGTCGAAGGAGACGAGGCGGGAGATGCGCGTGCGCACGAAATAGCGGTATTTCTTGCTGTTCGATTCAAACAGCATATAGAGCTTGCCGTCCTTTTCGCAGATCTCCTCGCTCATACAGGGCATCGTGAGAATATTTTTCCCTTCGACGATATAGAGGGGAACTTCTTTTCCGTTTACGGGGAAGGTCTTGCCCGCCTCCTCTTTCAAAAGATTGGGGCAGCGGATGAGGCGCGAAGAGGCGAGCCCGTATGAACAGGAGAAGTAGATGCTATCGTCTGTGATCAGCATTCCCTGCGCCTCATCGAGCACGGAGAGCACTTTCGTGGGCACCATGTCCGCAATACCGTATTCGGATCCGTCGTCCAAAGCATAGGCAAAGCAAAGCGTGTGGCGCTCGCCGTCACTCGCTTGCATGGTGTGCGAAGCGTCCGTCTCATACTTGGGCGGGTGGTAAAATTCGGCGATGAAGAGCATGTTCTCATACACACAGCAGGTGGCATTTTCGGTAAAGCCCGTTTGCAAGCTTCCCGCAAGCTCCACGCTCCCTTCCCCCTGCAAGACCTTGTCGAGCGGGGCGACGAGCACATCCTCTTCGCTTGCAATGTAGACGAAATTCTGCGTGCAGGCGATGCCGCCGAAGTGGCTTTCGACCGCCTTGCCATCCTGCGTAAAGGTAACGAATGCGTCGCTTTTTTCCCCGTCCTTGAGAAGATGTACGCGCGAGGGTTTTCCCTCGATGTAGCCGCTCATCAAAAAGTCGTACCCCTGCTCGTTTTCTGGCAGCGTGCACAGTCCCTGCGGGGAGATCCCGTCTCCGAGGGCGGGGGTCTCTACGCCCAACGTGGCTTTTTCCTCAAACGCGGGGTAGCTCTTGCCGAACCACCAGAATGCGAGGAAGGCAAACAGCACACAGAAGAAGGCGAGCAGGATATAGAGGGCAATCTTTGTTTTCTTATAATATTTGTTTTTACCTTTCATGCCACCATTCTATCACATGAAAAAAGCCCCGTCAAGACAGAATTTTCCTGTATAGCTTTCTATCGCCCTGCCCACAATAGGGGTGTAAGGGAGGATGACATGGAATTCATCAAGACGCAGACATTTCACAATCTCGCAAGAGGATTTGCGGGGGAGTGCATGGCGGGCATGCGCTATCAGCTTACGGCGAAGGCGGCAATGAAGCAGGGCTACGAGGCTTTGGCGAATACCATCCGTACGATTGCAAAGAACGAGACCAATCACGCGAAGGTATTTTTCGAAGCCATTTTAGAGAATGCGGGAAGCCAAGAGGATATTCATTTGGATGCGAACTATCCTTTCCACGGCGGAAGCATCGAAGACGGCCTGCGTTTCGCGGCGATCGACGAACAGGATGAGGCCGAGAACCTCTATCCCGGGTTTGCCCGTATCGCAAGAGAAGAGGGGTTTGCGCAACTGGCGATCAAATTCGAACAGGTAGCGAAGGTGGAGGCCAACCATCGGATCATCTTCGAATACCTCTACGAGGCGTTCAAGGACGGCTCCCTCTACAGCGCGGAACGACCGATGCTGTGGATCTGCGGCGAGTGCGGCTATATGCACACTTCCAAGGAAGCATGGAACATCTGCCCCCTGTGCGGTGCGTCACAAGGCGAAGTCGAATTGCACCTTCCCTTCAAAAAGGAGAATATATGAAAAAGACGGAGAACAAGACAAGCAATTCCCAAAATTCCAGCACGAAGAATGTGAAAAATTCCAAGTCGTGCGGCGGCAAATGCGGCAGCAAGAGTTCGACGAAGGACTGCGGCTAATGGGCAAAAAGAGAACGCACGAGAAAGAAGGCGCCAAGATGCGCTCCGACAA
>CANQCA010000066.1 GCA_947589585.1 uncultured Clostridia bacterium | reverse complement strand
CCATGCCGCGGGATGTGGATGCGGACATATGGGCATATGCGTCCAACGGGCTGTATGCTTGCATCTCCCTGCTCGTGACCCGTGCGGGCGTCATGCAGGGGGGCATCAACTTTGCCCTCGACGAAGGTGCGGGGGAGCGCGAAGAGCTCTTCACGAGCTTTCTCACGCAATATTATGCCAATAAGCAGATCCCGCACGAGCTTATCTTGGAAGAGCCCATCGACGACGAACTCTTCATCGCCTATGCGAAAAAGAAGGAGGGGCGCGGCGTGGAGATCACCCGCCCGAAGTTCGGAATTAGGCGGGAACTCTTGGACATGGGTAGGCGCAATGCCGCCGAATACCTCGAAAAGTCCGTCTCCGCTATCGCCCATAAGGACGAGATGACCAAAAGTGCCTGCGAGCGCCTTCAAAAGCTTCTGTCCCTTTCCCGCTACCCCCGCCGCATGGAGTGCTACGATATCTCGGATATCTCGGGCGTGGATAAAGTGGGCAGCATGGTGGTCTTCACCGATGGCGAGGCGGATAAGTACGAATACCGCCGCTTCCGCATCAGGACGGTGGAAGGGGCAAACGACTTCGCCTCTCTGCAAGAGGTCCTTTTGCGCCGGCTTTCCAAGCTCGGCACAGACGAGGAAGAGCGCTTCCAAAAGCCCCAGCTCATCGTCATCGACGGCGGCAAGGGGCAGCTCTCCGCAGTCAAGGCCATCTTCGACGAGATGGGAATTTCCGATATCGACCTCATCGCCCTCGCCAAGCAGGAGGAGGAAGTTTTCACCTTAAATAGCCCCGAGAGCGTGAAGATCGACAGGCGCGACTACGCCCTCAAAATGCTCCAACGCATCCGCGACGAGGCGCACCGCTTCGCCATTACATATTTCCGCAACCTGCACTCCAAAAGGAGCCTTGCCTCCGTGCTCGAAGAGATCGAGGGGGTCGGCGAGAAGAAGCGGCAGGCGCTTCTTATGAGATTCGGCACCATCGATGCGATCATGGGCGCCACGGAAGCCGAGCTCATGCAGGCGGAGGGCGTGGGGAAGGAACTCGCCGCGCGCATCCGGAAATACTTCGAGGAACTATGAAATATCGCTTATTTGTATCAGATTTTGACGGGACGCTCGTCCGCGACGACGGCACGATCTCACAAAAGAACATAGACGCCATTGCAAAGTATCGGAAGGCGGGCGGGATCTTCGCCGTCTGCACGGGGAGAATGCTCTCCTCCATCCGCGGGCGCCTTAAAGAGCTCGGGCTGGAAGAGGGGCTCGTCGTCGCCTTCCAAGGGGCGCAGATCGCCGATATCGCAACAGGGAAACTTTTGAAAGACGACAGCTTTTCCGAGGAAGATGCGCTCGAGGTCGTGCGTTTTCTGGAAGCACAGAACTTGCACATCCATATCTATGTCGGCGAGGAGCTGTATGCGAACCGCCGGGACGGCCTTCTCGATGCCTACGAGAAGATCTGCCGCGTCACGGGCGTCGTTCCGGATATGCCTCTCTCGGACATGGTGGCCTCAAAACACATGAGGGTGACCAAAGCGCTCGTTATGTGCATGCCCGAGGACCAGCAAAAAGTCAAGCACATGCTCGACAAAAAATTCGGGGAAAAGTACTTTGTCACGCTCTCCTCGGAGTGGCTCGTGGAGATCATGCCCAAGGGCCAGACCAAGGCGGCGGCGATCGGGTTCCTGAGCGACTACTATCAAATCCCGAGAGAGGAGATCGCGGCGATCGGGGATCAGGAGAACGATATCCCCATGATCGAGGCGGCGGGCGGAAAATTTGCCGTTGCAAGCGGGGTGGAAACGCTTCGCCGCATTGCAACGGTGGTCCCTTCCTGCGAGGAGGACGGCGTCGCCCACGCCATTTTGCACTACGCGATGGAAGAAAAATGATGGAACGGAAGGCGGAAATTTTGGCCCCCGCAGGGGGAGAACAAGCGGCGTACCACGCACTTTCAACGGGCGCAGACGCCGTCTATCTGGGGCTTTCGCGCTTCTCGGCGCGGGCGGGTGCGGAAAATTTCGATATGGCGGCGCTTGGCCGCGTTTTGCGCTTTGCCCATATTCTCGGGGCGAAGGTCTACGTCGCGCTCAACACCCTCATCAAAGATGAAGAGCTCGGCGACTTTTTCGATGCGGCGCTCGAAGTGTGGAATGCGGGCGCCGACGCGATCTTACTTCAAGATATTTTCCTCGGGCGGGAGCTTCACCGCCGCTATCCCGCGATGAATTTGCACCTTTCGACGCAGGCGGGCTGTTGCAACGAGATGGGCGCGCGGCTTGCAAAAGAGTTCGGTTTTTCCCGCGTCGTTATCGCGCGCGAGACACCCATGTCCGAGATAAGGCGCATTGCAAGCGTAGTCGAGACGGAGGTCTTCGTGCAGGGCGCGCTGTGCGCATCCTTTTCGGGACAGTGCTACCTCTCCTCCTTTATCGGCAACAACAGCGGCAATCGCGGGCGGTGCAAACAGCCCTGCCGCAAAAAATATTGTATCGACAGAGCGGGCTTCGAGCATCCCGCCTATGCCCTCTCACCCGCCGATCTATCCCTCGGCGGCAGGGTGGAGGAACTTCTCTCCGCGGGGGTATTTTCCCTCAAGATCGAGGGACGGATGCGGCGCGATGAATACACGGCGGCGGCTGTGAAGTACTACCGCGCCATCCTCGACGGGCAGCCTGCAAAAGAGGCTTATTCCCATCTTATGCGCGCGTATAACCGTGGGGATTATAGTGAAGGGCTTGCCTTCGGGCAAGAAAAAAATTTCCTCTCCCGCGACGTGCAGGGGCACATCGGAGAGGAGATCGGAAGGGTCTCTCTCAGACATGGTATGCCCTTTTGCCGTACAAGCTACCGCGCGGAGCGGGGCGACGGTTTCAAAATTCTGCGCGATAAAAAGGAAGTGGGCGGCGCTACGCTGCAAAGTGCGGGCGAGGGCGGCTTCTTCCTCTCCTCGGGCGAAAAACTCATGGCGGGCGACGAGGTGCGCCTCACGACTTGCGTCAAGAGCAATGCGGAAGCGCTTCGTCCCGTCAAGCTCCGCAAGGTAGACGTAACCCTTCAATTTCTCACGGGGGAGAAGCCGCGCGCGACATGCGAGGGGTTTATCTATGAAGGAGAAACCCCGCTCGAAGCCGCGCAGCGTGCGCCCCTTTCGGCAGAGGATCTTACCGCCTGTTTTCAGAGGACGGACGGCCTTCCCATCGAAGTACATACCATCGTCGAAACGGACGGCGTATTTTTGCCGAGATCGGCTTTGAATGCCTTTAGAAGAGGGTTTTATGCCGCCCTTTCCGATGTGCTTGCACCCGCGCGTGCGCCCTTTACGCCCGTCGCAAGAAACGTCTCCTTGACGATCGAGCGGGGAACCATGTCCGCGGTCATAGGGGAGGGAAACGCGGATATCCTCATCTACAAACCCGACGACTTCGGAAAACTTTCCCGCCCCGAGCATGCGGGCGAAGTGTATTTATATCTCCCGCCGCTTTTCACTTCCGAGGACGAAGAGCGCATCGCGGAAAAGCTCAATCTCTTCGACGGCGTGTACGCCGACGGCTTCTTCGGCATCGCGCTCGCAAAGAAGTATCATATCCCCCTGTTTGCGGGGACGGGATTCAACCTCACCAACGTCTATGCGGTCGCGGGCATCCGCGAATACGCAAAGTATTTCGCCCTCTCCAAAGAACTCACCGTGCGCGAGCAGAATGCGCTCTCCGCAGAGGGCGCGTTCTCACTCTCGGGCGGCGATATCAAAGTCATGGACCTCGGCTTTTGTCCGTTCGGGGCGACTTGCAAGACTTGCGACAAGAAAAAATTCTACCGTCTCACCGACGAAGAGGGGCGCGTTTTCCCGCTTCGCAGATATCGCACCTCGGGCATGGTATGCCGATTTGAGCTCTACAACTGCGCGGTGCTCGCCGAGACGGAGGGCTACGCTTCGCGCCTTTATGATAACAGTGCGTTGCCCCTTCGCACAGGGAATGTGACCAAGGGACACGCCGAGAGGAGTCTTTTATGAGAAGTAGCAGGGAGCTTTTGGAACTCGATAAAATTTTATCGTCCGCTTCGGCGTATGCCGTCCTCGAAGAGAGCAAAGCGGCGCTTATCTCCCTTGAGCCGACGGAAGATCTCCTTGAGGCGCGGACCCTTCTCGATTTCACCGAAGAGGCGACGAGGCTTCTCTTTACCCTCGGCGCGGGCAGGGTGGAGTATTTCCCGCCACGCGGGGATATGTTGGAGCGTGCCGAAAAAGGCGCGGCGCTTTCTTGCGGGGAGCTTCTCTCCTGCGCCCGTATGCTGCGCTCCGTCCGCGTGCTCTACGACGGCATCACGCGGCTTGCCGATGAGCATATCGTGCTCTTTTGCCGTCTTGCGGAGCAGCTCGAGTTCGACGCCCGCCTCGAGCGGGAGATCGGCGATAAAATTTTGAGCGAAGATACCATTGCAGACCATGCGAGCGAAAAGCTCTTCACGATCCGCAGAGAGATCCGTCTTCTCGAGGAACGCATCCGTGCCCGCCTCGCGCTCTATCTTGCGGGCGACGAGAAGAAATATTTGCAGGACGGTCTCGTCACCGTGCGGGACGATCGGTTCGTCATTCCCGTCAAGGCGGAGTATAAGCGCGCCGTCCGCGGCTTCGTGCACGATAAGTCGCAGAGCGGGGCGACCGTCTTCATCGAGCCCGAGGAAGTGCTCGAAATGAACAACGAGCTTAAGGACCTCACCGTCGACGAGAAAGAGGAAGAAGAGCGCATCTTAAAAGACCTCTCGGGCAGGATCGGGCGCATGCGTTTGCCGCTTGAGAAGTCTCTTGCCCTCGTGAGCGAGGCGGATACCTTCTTCGCCCGCGCCGAATACGGCTACACCCTTAAAGCGACAAAGCCCCTTCTGAACGCGAAGGGCATTTTGGATATCCGCCGCGGGCGGCACCCTCTTCTCGATCAGAAGAAGGCGGTCCCCGTCTCCGTCTCGGTGGGGGATACATACCGCTTTCTCCTTCTTTCGGGGGCGAACACGGGCGGGAAGACGGTCACCCTCAAGATGTGCGGGCTCTTCTGCCTCATGGCGGCGTGCGGGCTCTTCGTCCCTGCGGCGGAAGGAACGCGCCTTCCCGTCTTTCGCGTCTTCTGCGACGTGGGCGACAGCCAATCCATCGAGGAGAACCTCTCGACGTTTTCTTCACATATCGTTTCTCTTCGTGAAATTCTGAAGGAGGCGGGGGAAAATTCCTTCGTCCTCATCGACGAGCCCGGCGGCGGGACCGACCCCGAGGAGGGGCAGGCCTTGGCGCGCGCCGTTCTTTCCGCCCTCATGCGGAAGGGCTGCCGCGGCATTGTGACGACGCACTACTCCGCCCTCAAGGAATTTGCCTATGAGACGGAAGCGATCGAGAACGGCAGCATGGCGTTCGATGCGAGCGACTATCGCCCCCTCTATGAGTTGAAAATGGGGACGCCGGGCTCCTCCAACGCCCTCGCCATCTGTACGCGGCTGGGGCTTCCCGCCGAGATCGTGGAAGAGGCGCGCGGGTATCTTTCCGAGGGCGCACGCACCTTTGAGCGCACCCTCCGCGCCGCCGAGGAGAGCCGGATCAGAGCGGAAAAGATCGTGGAGGAGACGGAAAATCTTCGCCGCGATTGGGAAAATCGCCTCAAATCGCTCGAAGCGGAGGAGCAAAAATTCGCAAAAGAAAGGGAAAAATTCCTCTTATCTTCCAAGGCGGAGGCGAGAAGGATCGTCGCCGCACGTACGGCCGAGGCTGAGGAAATTCTCTCAAAGATCGAGGAAATTTTCAAAAAAGAGACGCTCTCCGAGAGCGACCTCATTAAGGCGCGCACGCTCAAGAACACGCTTCTGCGGGGTACCATGTCCGAGACAGAGGCTCCGATCCGCGCCGAAAAGCTCTCCTCCGATGCCATTCAAACGGGAATGCGGGTGCTTGTCGGCAGCATGCAGGCGGAGGGGACGGTCCTCTCCGTCGGCAAGGAAAAAGCCGAGGTGCAGGCGGGCTCCATCCGCGTAAAAGTTCCCAAGGACGATCTCTTCGCCGCGGCCCCGCAAAAAAAGCAGGAGGAGACGGTGCGTATCCACCGGGATATCACGGCCCGCGCCGAGGTCCGCCCCGAGATCAACCTCATCGGGATGACGGCCTCGGAGATGGAGTCCGAACTGGAAAAATATTTGGATAGCGCCGTCCTCGCCAACCTGAAGGAGGTGCGCATCGTCCACGGCATGGGTACGGGAAAGCTCCGCGCCGCCGTGCATGCCCTTCTTAAAAAGCATCCGCATGTCGAAAGCTTCCGCCTCGGAAAGTACGGGGAAGGGGAGACGGGCGTCACCGTCGCGACCTTAAAATAGGCATATTTATTTCACCCAAACAATAGAATGGTGATAAATTCTTATTGTTTGAGGTAAACTGTTGAAAAAATCGGCTGTCATCGCCGCCGTCACCAATGCGGCGCTCGTCCTTATCATCGTCATCGTCGCAGTGGTCTGTTTTCTTCCCGCGCCGCACGCTGCCGCCACCCTGGAGGAGCGTGTCATCCGGAAGGGGGGAAGCAAGGACAGCGTTTCGCTCATGATCAACGTCTATTGGGGGACGGATGAAGTTTACGAAATGCTCGATATTCTCGACGAGCACCACGCCGCGGCGACCTTCTTTCTCGGCGGCTGTTGGGCGGACGACAACGTGGACTGCGTGAAGGAGATCGCCGCCCGCGGGCATGAGATCGGCTCGCACGGCTATTTCCACCGCATGCACGATACGCTCAGCTTCGACGACAACGTGAGCGAGATCGGGGCGAGCGTGGAGTTCCTCTCCCTCGTCACCCACAGACCCGTTACCCTGTTTGCGCCGCCCTCGGGCGCGTACTCGGAGGAAACGGTTCTGGCTGCGGAGAGCATGGGGCTCAAGACCATCCTCTGGAGCAAGGATACCGTCGATTGGCGGGATAAGGATGCGGATATCTGCTTCGAGAGGGCGACGAAGGACATATCGGGCGGGGATCTCATTCTCATGCACCCCATGGCGCACACGGTACGGGCGCTTCCCCGTATCCTCACATATTTCGAAGAACACGATCTTCGGGCAATTACAGTGGGGGAAAACCTCAACTGACATACATAGGAAGGCATTTTATGGTACAATCAAAGACACTTTCAAACGGCGTTCGCGTCATCGTCAAGCAAATGGAAGGGCTCCTCTCGGTCACGATGGGCATTCTCGTCGGGACGGGCGCCGCCTATGAGACGGACGAAGAGGACGGCATCTCACATTTCATCGAACACATGCAGTTCAAGGGAACGCCCCAAAGGACGGCTTTCGAGATCTCGGATGCATTCGATGCACTCGGGGCGCAGGTCAACGCCTTCACGGGCAAGGATATGACTTGCTACTACGCCAAGGCGACCACCGACCACGCGGCGGAGGCATTTGCGCTCCTTGCCGACCTCTTCCTCCATGCGAACTTCCCCGAGGAGGAGATGAAGCGGGAAAAGGGCGTCGTCATCGA
>CANQCA010000065.1 GCA_947589585.1 uncultured Clostridia bacterium | reverse complement strand
CCTATAATGAGGGTACAATTTTATTTGATTTATCCGTCGTGGGTGCCGAAAGGCTGAGATGATACCATTGGAATCGGGCAAGGCAATGCTTGCACGAAAGAACGGGATTCGGAAGACTTTTTCGCCTGCGCAAATTCCGCGGGCGTTTTTTATGCTCCGAAGGCGGATAAAAGGAGGTTTTATGTTACAATTTTCCCTGCTCACGGCGTATACGGGAACCGTCCCGAATGCCGATGGCGATGGGGAGAGCTATCTCTATGGCGACATCTGGACGTCATATGCGAAAGAAAAGCTCTCCGCAGTCTTTTTGTGGGCGACGGTCGCGCTCGCGGTCCTTCTTATCGCCGTCGGCCTCTTCGTTTGGCTGAAGCGGCAGGATCGTTTCAAGCGCTTCCTCGGCGTCGCCACGGCGCTCGCTGTCGGGTTCGCCGGCGCCGTCATCGTGACGATGCTCTCCTTGGAATTCATGGATATGGCGGAGAGCGGCGCAGTGTTCGACCTCGTGCTCTATCCCGCCGTAGTGCTCGGCGCGTGCGTCGTCCTCTCGGCGGCGGCTTTGTATGTGACCTATCTTTTGGGGGAAAAGCCCTTCCGCATCGGGAAGATCGTCGCCCTCTCCCTTGTGGGTGCGGCGGGCGTTGCATTCCTCGTCTGCCTCGGCGTGTATCTCGCTTCGGGCGACGGAGAAAATAACAACGGCGTCGTCATTACGGCGACGGAAAATGCGCTCCTCTATGTGTGTGCGGCCGCGCTCATCGCCCTTCTCGTCTTTTTTGCCCTCTTCTTCGGGCGGAAGGAGAAAAAGGGGTTCGATTCCAAATCCGTCGCATATGCCGCGGTCTGCATCGCAATGAGCTTTGCGCTCTCCTATCTCTCCGTATTCCACCTGCCGCAGGGCGGTTCGGTCACCATCGCATCCCTGCTTCCCCTCATGATCTATGCCTACATGTTCGGCGTGAAGAAGGGGGTCTTTGCGGGCTTTGTCTATGGCATCCTGCAGGCAGTGCAGGACCCTTGGCTCATCCATCCCGCGCAGTTCCTCCTCGACTACCCCATTGCGTTCGCCTGCATCGGGCTTGCGGGGCTGTTCGCGAATGTGAAAAAGCTGGATAAGTTCCCCCAGATCCAATTCGCCCTCGGTGCGATCGTTGCGAGTGCGCTACGTTTTATATCCCATGTCCTCTCGGGCGTATTCGCCTTCTCGGAATATGCGGGCGATCTGAACCCCTGGGTGTACAGCCTCGGCTATAACTCCTTTGTGTTCGCGGATATCGCGATCGTCATCGCCGTCGGCATCGTCATCTTCTGCTCTCCCGCCATCGTGAAGGCGGCAAGAAAGTTCCGTCCCGCCGAGAAAAAAGCGGATGAGACCAAAAACGAGGGTACCGTGTCTGAAGAAGAATAGTTCGGAAGAATATGAACGCCGCCCCGAGGCATTGCCTCGGGGCGGCTTTATACTATCTTCTTTTTATACAAATTGCAGGATATCGACGAGGATGGCGAAGGCGAAAAGAAGCACGATCCCGACGAGGTGGATGACGGCTTCCACCTTGCGGCTGATGGGCTTTTTTCTGATCCATTCGATGGCGGTGAACACGATCTTGCTCCCGTCGAGCGCGGGGATGGGCAGAAGGTTGAAGACGGCGAGATTGACCCCGATGAAGGCGGCCATCTCCAGAAATCCCTTGAACCCGCTCGTCGAGACGACCTCGGAAGTCGTCGCGATCGTGGTCACGGGACCGCCGAGCGTATTTATGCCGATCCTGCCCGTAAAGAGTTCGCCGATGACGCGGAATATCGTCCCCGCGATCTTAAAGGAATACATGAAGGTATGGCCGACCGTCTCGAAAAATCCGAACCTGTACTGCACGGTATCGTAGTCGAAATACATCTTCCCGTCTTCATGCTGCACCGTCCCGACGCCGATGGCACGCAGGACTTGTGCGAAGGAAGCACTGTTGCCCACTTCGACCTTCTCTCGCTTGTTCCCCTCTGCATCCACGCCCGCGCGCAGGCTCACGAGGCGGGAGAACTTACGCATGCTCCCGTCCTCCATTCTCCTTGCGACGCAAAATTCAAGCAGATATCCGTCGGGTTTACCGCGGACGGCATCGGCAAGATCGGTCGTGAGATAGATGGTCTTGCCCCCTGCCGAAAGAAGGATATCCCCCGCCTCGAAGGTCTCCCCATAGGCGGGGTCGGCCTCCACCGAGCCGATGCGGATCATGCTCTGCCCGTAACCCGCGAACAGGGCGCCGATGAAAAAGAGGGCCAGGATGTAGTTCATGAACGCGCCCGCGAGCAGGACCAAGATGCGCTGCCAAGGCTTTTTATGGGTGAAGAGGCCGTCGTCGCAGGCGGGCTTTTTTTCGGGCGGTCTCTCCTCTTCGCCGTGCTTTATATCCCGTGGCGCGGGCGTGGCCTCTCCCGTCGGCGGCGTGAGGATGAGCACCGTGTCTTCGAGCTCCCGCTTGGGTTCATTGAGAAGCTCGTCGAAGGGCCCCGACATGAGATCTGAGGCCTCCTCTTCAGACATGGTATCCCCGTCTTTTTTCTTACGCTTCTTTTTTTTGCGCTCTTCCTCGATCTCGTCCTCGCCCGCAAAGGCACAATAGCCCCCCAAGGGGATGAGGCGGATGGCGAAGATCTCGTCTGACTTTTTGCGCTTCTTCTTGAAAATGGCAGGGCCGAAGCCGATGGAGAACTCGTCGATCTTGAACTTCAGAAGCTTGCCCACGAGGTAGTGCCCGAACTCGTGGACGGTGATCATGATGAGAAGGATGAGGATGGCGAGCAGGACGGAGCCGACCGTGGACCACACGCTGAGCAGATTATTTTCCATAGATGAATGCGTTTGCCGCCCTCCGTGCCATGCTGTCTGCCTCCTCGAGGGCGGCGAGAGAGGTAGCCTCCCCCTTTGGAATGCTGCCGAGGACTTCCCCGATAGTTTCGGCGATTTGGGGGAGAGTTATGTGACCTTTCAGAAATGCCGAGACCGCCTCCTCCGCCGCCCCGTTCAAAAGGGTGGGCGCAGTTCCTCCCGCACGTCCCGCCCCGATCGCGAGGTCGAAGCAGGGAAATTTTTCGCGCGGGAGAGGCAAAAAGTGCAACGCAGCGAGCTTTACAAGGTCGAGCTGCGGGGTGCATGCAAGGCGCTCGGGATAGGTGAGTGCGAGCTGGATGGGAAGGCGCATATCGGGATAGCCGAGCTGGGCGATCATAGCGCCGTCCGCAAAGGAGACGAGAGAGTGCACGATGCTCTCGGGGTGGACGACCGCCTCGATGCGATCGAAATCGGTATCGTAAAGCCACTTTGCCTCGATGACCTCGTACCCCTTGTTGAGCAGCGTCGCGCTGTCCACGGTGACCTTTTTGCCCATCTTCCAAGTGGGGTGAGAAAGCGCTTCTTTTGCCGTGACGCGGGAAAGCTGTTCCTTTTCATAATGCAGGAAGGGCCCGCCGCTCGCGGTGAGGATGAGCTTTTCGAACTTCGCCTCCCTTTTGAATCCGAGCGCCTGAAAGATGGCGGAGTGCTCGCTATCGACGGGAACGATCTCGACGCCCCTCTTCTTTGCCGCCCGCGTTACGAGCTCACCGCCGCACACGAGCGATTCCTTGTTGGCGAGAAGGACGCGTTTCCCCGCTTCGATCGCGGACATGGTATACTGAAGTCCCGCGAAGCCCCCCGCTGCGATGAAGGCGACGTCGCAATCTTCAAAGAGGGCGCCAAGGGGAATTTCTCCCTCTGCGGCACAGTAAGCGATGCGGGGCGAAAACTGCTTTTTGAGCGTGGAGAGCGCCTCCGCGTCCTGCCCGCAGGCGAGCGCGGTGATGCGGAAGCGGTCGGGATTTTTTTTGACTACGTCGAGTGTCTGCCGCCCGATGCTTCCCGTACAACCGATGAGGGCGATGTTTTTCATATCCACCTCAAACGTAAAAATCAGCCCGCCTGCACAGGCGGGCGATGTTATTGTATGCAACCTATCCGAGTAACATGAGTTTTGCGACGAGCGCGACACAGACGATGAGCCCCGCAAAGAGGGACGAATCGATGCGGTCGAGAACGCCGCCGTGCCCGGGCAGGATCTTCCCCATATCCTTGATGCCGAGTTTACGCTTGATGGCACTCTCGACGAGGTCGCCGAACTGCGAGAATGCGGCCGTCAGAATGCCGAGGGCGATGAAGAAGATGAGGTTCTTCGCATCGGGTGCGATGGGACGGATCGTCTGCGCAAAGAGGCCGATCACACTCGGACGCGTGAGTCCGTAGTAGATGAAGAAGATGGCAACGGCGCCGATCGCGCCCCCCAAAAGACCGCCGAATCCGCCGATGATCGTCTTTTTCGGGGAGATATTGGGGGCCATCTTCGCGGGCAGCTTCTTGCCGAAGAGCTTCCCGAAGAAGAAGGCGAACACATCCGCAAAAGGGGCGACCACAAAGACGATCATGATCGCGAGCTCGGAGTAATACTCAAGATGATTGCAGATGGTGATGACGAGCAGGAATACCGCAGGATAGATGTAGCATAAAAGGGCATAGCCCGTCGATTCCAGACTCACGTGCCCATGGGAGAATACGAGCAGGGATGCGAGCACGGCCATGCCCGCGATGAGCACGATGAAGGTGATGTGCATGGAATAATTCCTGCCGACGGCGGGCAAATCGTGTTCGGGAAGAGCGATCCCGAGCACGTCCGCATAGTAGAAATCACTCAGCGCATAGGCCGCGATCACGGCGAGTGCGAAGACGATGATGAGCACCTTCTGCGAAACGTGTAATTTCTCCTTGAAGGCGCGGATCATTTCCCCCGTGCCGAAGAAGGCAAAGACGAGAACGAGCGCGTCGAAAAAGAGGTCGCTCACAAAGATCTTGAGAAGAAAAGTCCCGACGAGTATGAGTGCATAGACTGCGCCCGTGATCGTGCGCAGCCCCAAATTTTTCTTCTCGGATTGCGGCTTTTCGGGCGCCGCGGGCCCTTCCTGTAATGCGCTGTTATCTTGCATGATCATTCAACCGATGTGCCGAATCTCCTGTCGCGTTTCCGATAGTCGAGTAGCGCCTCATCAAGATCGGAATCGGAAAAATCGGGAAACATCTTCTCCGAAAAATATATCTCCGCATAGGCGGCCTCGAAAAGCATGAAATTGGAGAGCCGCTTCTCCCCGCCCGTGCGAATGAGAAGGTCGATCGCGGACATGCCCCCCGTGGAGAGCTTCCCGGCAAAGGATTCGAGCGTCTGCTCGCGCCCCTCCTTCACGGCCCTGTTGCAGGCAGAGACGATATCCTGCCGCCCGCCGTAGGCGATGGCAAACGTCAAAAGCCCCTTATCCCCCGCCTTCGTCCTCTCCTCCGCCCCTTCTATGAGCGAGACAAGATCCGCGGGAAGAAGCGATCTGTTTCCGACGACGTGAAGACGCACGCCCCGCCCTACAAGCGGCGGGATATGTTGCGTAAAATAGAGGCGGAAGAGGGAAAAGAGCCCCTCCGTCTCTTCTTTCGGGCGGCTCAGATTTTCCGTGGAGAGGGCGAATAGCGAGAGCTCGCCGATCCCCGCATCGAAGGCGTGCTCGATGAGGGCAAGCATGCGCGCCATACCCGCTCTGTGGCCTTCGAGGCGGAAAAGCCCCCTCGCCTTTGCCCATCTGCCGTTCCCGTCCATGATGATCCCGACGTGAAACGGGATACCCATGTCCGCCATCAGACGGTCAGAAGCTCCTTCTCCTTGGCAGAAACGATCTTATCGATCTTCTCGATGCACTTGGCGATCGCGTCCTCGACGTCGATGTTCGCGTTATCCGCCTCGTCCTCGGAGATCTCCTTGCCGTTTTTGAGCTTCTTCAAGGCCTCCATAGCGTCGCGGCGGTTGTTGCGTGCGGCCACCTTGGTCTCTTCGCCCATCTTTCTCACCTGTTTTACGAGGTCGCGGCGGCGCTCCTCAGTGAGCTCGGGGAAGACGAGGCGGATGACCGTCCCGTCGTTTGAGGGCGTGATGCCGATGTTGGAGGCGAGGATGGCCTTCTCGATGGCCTTCAGAAGCGATTTATCCCACGGGCTTATGACGAGGCACCGGGCATCCGAGACGGCGATATTGCCGAGCTGCTGAAGCGGGCTCATCATGCCGTAGGCTTCCACTTGCAATTTGTCGAGAATGTGCGGGTTCGCCCTTCCCGCGCGGATGGCGGCAAAGTTTTCCTGAAGGACGCTGACCGTCTTTTCCAGTTTCTCATCGAGTGTGAGCAAAATCTCATCCACTTTTTCGTTTTCCGACATTTTATCTCCTTTCCCTTATCAAAAGTTTTTTATTCGCAGCTTATAAGAGTGCCGAGGCGTTCGCCGCAGACGGCGCGGAGAATGGAATCCTTTTCCCCGAGGGCGAAGGCGAGCACGGGGATGTTGTTCTCCATGCACATCGTCGCCGCCGTCGTGTCCATCGCCTTGAGGCCCTTTGCTATCACCTCGCGGAAGGTGAGTTTTTCGTATTTCTTTGCCGAAGCATCAAGATTGGGGTCGCGATCGTAGATGCCGTCGACATTCTTGGCCATGAGGATGATATCCGCCCCGATCTCGCACGCGCGCTGCACGGCCGCCGTATCCGTCGAGCAGTAGGGGTTGCCCGTCCCGCAGGCGATGATGACGATGCGTTTTTTCTCGAAGTGGTGGAGCGTCTTCCTGAGGATATATGGCTCGGCGAGGGAGATCATGTTGAGCGCGGTCTGCACGCGGGTGGGGATCCCGCGGCGCTCGATGGCGTCCATCATCGCGAGCGAGTTCATCACCGTTGCGAGCATGCCCATCTGATCGGCGGTGGTCCTGTCCATCTTGGTTCCCTGCCTGCCCCGCCAGAAGTTCCCCCCGCCGATGACGAGGGCGATCTCCACGCCCATATCGTGGACCTTGACGAGCTGATCGACGACGCCCTCCACGACGCTTTCGTTCAGGCCGAAGCGTTGCTCCCCCGCGAGCGCTTCGCCAGAGAGTTTCAAAACGACCCTCTTATATTTCGCCTCCATGGGTCTCTCCCTATTTGCTATTTTTTACAGTATATCATAGTTGAGAGAAAAATGCAAGGCTTTCCTCAAGAAATATGCAAACGCTTCCCGCCTCGTCCCGCAAGCAAAGCATCGGCGATGCGCAGATGATTATTTCGATATATGTCGAAATAAAGTATTTTTTAATGAATTTTCTTGTTTATATGAAAAAAACCGCCCGAAAGGGCGGTTTTTTCAGATGTGCTTTACTTCTTGACGAAGACGTAGCAGCTGATCGCCACGGTGAGGCGGTTGCGCGCCAAACGGCCGTCCTTATTGTTGTTGCCGGGATATGCGATGAGCAGTTTATCGTAGAGGGTGTAGTTGTCGTGTGCGGAAGCGTAGGTGACCATTTGGGTCGGGTTCCCCGCGCTGCCCCAATAGGAAGTGCCGGACGCAACGCCGAGCGCGGTATTATAGGTCCCGCCGAGGACGCCGAACATGATCTTCGAAGCCATGTCGGCCTTCGCGCCCGTGCCGTAGAGGATGGCGTTGGGATTGATCGCGTGGACGGCCTTCTCGAGTTCCTTCATCGTATCGTAATCGTGGAGCGCCATGAGGTCGAAGCGGAAACCGTCGACGTTGTAGTCCTTCATCCAATGGGTGACGGAGTCGATCATGAACTTTCCGAACATTGCACGGTTGGAAGCCGTCTCGTTGCCGCAGCCGCTGCCGTTATAAGCCG
>CANQCA010000064.1 GCA_947589585.1 uncultured Clostridia bacterium | reverse complement strand
GGGCGTCCCATCCCCATGAAGGAGGATGAGATCCGCAAGATGCGCCTCGAGGACTACGTCGTGGACGCCGATTTCCGTGCAGGAGACCGTGTCACCATCGACAACGGCCCCTTGGAAGGCTTCATCGGGACTCTCAAAGAGGTCAACGACGAGACGCAGCGCGCAAAGGTCACCATCACGATGTTCGGCCGCGAGCAGGACGTCGAGGTGGAGTATATCCAGATGACGAAGATCGCGGCCGACGCCGTCGAGGTCCCCCGCGACGACGAAGAATAAAATCCGTGCGCAAGGAGGGTTTCCCTCCGAGGGCGCGCCTCAATTTTTATAAGGGCTCCCAAAAAAGATTGCGAAGCAAGATTTTTTGGGAAGAGGAGCCGCGACGGAGCGGAACAGCCCTTTGCAAAAACCGCGAATGCGGAATATCAACTTGGAAATCATCGTCGCAAAGGGCGCAATAGCGCAGTCTGCGGCGACGAGTGGGAGACGGTAAATCTTTCTGCCGTCATCAAAACCACGTATATAGGAGAAATTTACCATGGCAAAGAAGATCACGGCAGTCGTCAAGCTGCAGCTTCCCGCCGGTAAAGCCACCCCCGGTCCGCCCGTCGGTTCGACGCTCGGCCCCCACGGGATCAACATCCCCGGCTTTACCAAAGAGTTCAACGCCAAGACGGCGCATCAGGAAGGGCTCATCATTCCCGTCGTGATGACGATCTATCAGGATCGTTCCTTCACGTTCGTTCTGAAGACCCCGCCCGCACCCGTCCTCATCAAGAAGGCGCTCGGGCTCGAGACGGCTTCCGCCACCCCCAACAAGACCAAGGTAGGCAAGCTCACCAAGGCGCAGGTCGAAGAGATCGCAAAGACCAAGATGCCCGATCTCAACTGCACCACCCTCGAGAGTGCGATGAGCATGATCAAGGGCACGGCCCGTTCCATGGGCATCACCGTCGAGGAATGAGGAGGGACGCAACATGAAATACGGTAAGAAATATGCGGAAAGCCTCAAATCCTACGATCGTACAAAGACCTACGATGCGGCAGAGGCCATGAATATCGTCATCGGCAACGCCAAGGCGAAGTTCGACGAGACGGTGGAGCTCCATATCCGCCTCGGCGTCGACCCCCGTCAGGCAGACCAGCAGGTCCGCGGCGTGCTCGTCCTTCCCAACGGCACGGGTAAAACAAAGCGCGTGCTCGTCATCGCCAAGGGCGAGAGAGCGGACGCGGCACAGGCGGCGGGCGCGGATTTCGTCGGCGCGGAAGAGATGATCCAGAAGATCCAGACGGAGAACTGGTTCGGCTTCGACGTCATGATCACCACCCCCGATATGATGGGCGTTGTCGGCCGTATCGGCCGTATCCTCGGCCCCAAAGGGCTCATGCCCAACCCCAAGTCGGGCACGGTCACGATGGATGTTGCGAAGGCGGTCGCCGAAGTCAAGGCAGGTAAGGTCGAGTACCGTCTCGATAAGACGGCGATCATCCACTGCCCCATCGGCAAGAAGAGCTTCGGGCAGGAGAAGCTGCTCGAGAACTTCAACGCCCTCATGGACGCCATCGTCAAGGCGAAACCCGCCGCAGCGAAAGGGCAGTATCTGAAGAGTGTAACGTTGTCCTCGACGATGGGCCCCGGTGTAAAGACTACCTACTCTAAATAAGTTCACAAATTTTGTTTTGCTTTTGGATAACCTTGTCATCCCGAGGCTCTAAGAGCCGAGAGGATCCCCTTATACGAAGTCCGCAAGGCTTCTCCCATAGGAAGGGAGAAGCTGTCACCGCAGGTGACTGATGAGGGTTGGGCTTCCAATTGTTACATTATTTGCCCCTCATCCGTCGCCAAAGGCGACACCTTCCCCCCGAAGGGGGAAGGCTTCCCATCCTCATTCCGAGGCTTCGCAGAAGCCGAGAGGATCCCCTTATACGAAGTCCAAACTTCCCTCGCAAAATCGCTTGACAAGGCGCTTTGCATGTGTTACAATCCCAATATACCGCAGACAACGGGTGCGCGACAGCGCTCAATTTCCCGTCGAGGTGACCTCTTAAAATAACCTTTTAAGAACCGCTCCGTATGTGTCTGCGTACGGAGCTTATTTTTCGGGCAAAGCCCCGAACCAAAATCGGACCGCAAGGTCTTAAGGAGGCAATATGTCGGCAAATTTAGAGGCAAAGAAGGAAGTTGTCGAAGAGATCAAGGCAAAGATCTCGGCGTCGAAGTCGGTCGTGGTCGCGCACTACGATAGGCTCACCGTCGCCGAAGTCACGTCGCTTCGCAACAAGTTCAGAGATGCATCCTGCGAGTACAAGGTATACAAGAACACCCTCGTGCGGAAGGCATTCGACGAACTCGGCGTAAAGGATTTCGATAACGACCTCAACGGCGCGACGGCGTTTGTTTTCTGCCCGGACGAGACGAGCGGGTGCTCGATCATCGCCAAGGCTGTGAAGGAGACCCCCGTGCTGGCAGACAAGATCGTCCCGAAGAGCGCCTATGTAAACGGCGCCTATGTGGACGCGGAAGGCGTGAAAAAACTTGCGGCGATCCCTTCGAGAGAGGTGCTCATCGCAAAGATGCTCGGCTGCTTGCAGTCGCCCATCGCAAATCTTGCGTTTGTTCTGAAGGCAATCGCAGACCAAAAATCTTAAAAATTATCGGAGGATATCAAAATGGATGTTCAGAAGTTTATCGAAGAAGTAAAGGGTATGACCGTTGTCGAGCTCAATGAGTTCGTCAAGGCGCTCGAAGAGGAATTCGGCGTTTCCGCGGCGGCGGCCGTTGCCGTCGGCGGCGCTGCGCCCGCAGAGGCTGCTCCCCAGGAAGAAGAGAAGACGGAGTTCGACATCGTCCTCAAGGATTTCGGCGCCAACAAGATCGCCGTCATCAAGGCTGTCCGCGAGTTCACGGGCCTCGGCCTTGCCGATGCGAAGAAGGCAGTGGAGTCTCTGGGCGTTTTGAAGGAAGCCGTTCCGAAGGCAGATGCCGAGGCTGCTCTTGCCAAGCTCAAGGAAGCAGGCGCTACCGCCGAGCTCAAGTAATTTTGCGCAAAGACGAGCCGCAGCTTTGTTGCTGCGGCTCTTTGTGCAATTTTCACGGCGAAATCATCAAAAGCGCTTGACTGATCCGCAATTTACGGGTAAAATAAATAATAGTTAAGCCCATAGGAGGCGTCTTATGAACAAAAAACTTCTCCGCCGCATTGCACTCACGGCATCGGCCGCTGTCATCGCCGCCGGGACGGTCGGGATGCTCTCCGCCTGTTCGAGCGATCACCCCGAGGTCACGGTGACGTATTCTTTCGAAGGGAAAGAGTATAAGGTGGAATATGTCCTCTCCCGCCACGATGCGCCCCGCACCGTCACGCATTTCATCGAGCTTGCCGACGCGGGCTACTACGACGGGCAGTTCATCGTCCACGATTTCACGGACGAATACCTCATGACGGGCGGCTATCGGCTCGGCACCGACAGCGATCTCGAGGAAGTAAATTACTTCGCAGCCGTCGAGAAGTTGGAAGGGGATCTCGGCATCACCTTCACCCAATCCGTTTGGAGGACGGCGGGCAGCTCCGAGAATGTGCAAAAGGGCGATGGCCTCTACACCGTCTACGGCGAGATCGCTCCCAAGTTCAAAGTGGAAGGCGGCACCGAGTACAGCCACACGCAGGGCGCCCTCGTCATGTACTATTCGGATAAGGGAAAGTACAACGGGAATGTCACGATCGAGCGTGCCGACGGCGGGAAGAACAATAACGGCGAACCTCTCGAGGCCCAGAGCTATAGCCTCAACAGCGCCACGTCGCTCTTCTATACCCAGCTCTCCGCAAGTACGCCGAGTAGCCATAAGGATAGTGAGGGCAACGATAAGTATTGCGTGTTCGGTAAAGTCAAAGATTATTCCGTCCTCGAGGAAGGGCTCCTCGCCGCCATCGAGACCTATAAGGCCAACCTTGCCGACGATGCGACCTTCACCCGCACGGTCACGGTCGATCTCAACGTCAACGAACCCTTCGATGACCTCAAGACCATGGGCCTCGAGGCGACGTTTGAAATGCCCGTCGAACCCATCCGCCTCGTCTCTGTCGAGGTGACCAAATACTGATAAGTTTTGTAAAATAAATCGCCGCGGCGTCCTCGCCGCGGTTTTTTGTTGCCCATGGATGAGATATCCTGAGCTCGAACAGCTCCTCCTCGGGGAGGAGCTGTCACGCCTCGCGTGACTGAGGTGGGGGATTCTGCCATTTCGCTTTTATGGCGCATCAGTCCGCTCCCGCCCCCTTCATTCCCCCTCCCCCGGGAGAGGGTTACACTTCCTCAATATTTGCGATCTTGCCGTTCGACAGGATGACGCGGAAATAGCGGACATCGAAGACGCGTTCGTGCCGCTTGTAGACGAGGCCGACCTCATCTTGATTTTCACAGGGGATGACGGCGGAAAAGTCTCCCAAAAACTCTTTGAGCGCGGCCGCCTTTTCTACGAGCTCTTCCGCGAGGAAGGGCGCGGGGTCGGCGCCTGCAAGCACGCTCTCGAAGAGCGCCAGGCCATAGAATGCCTCCGTCGGCTGTTGCTTGGTGCGAAGGGTGCAGGAGACGAGCTTCCCCCGCTCCCATGTGCGCACCGCCGTGTGGCCGAGGCTGCTCGGAAGGGGCGTCTCCGCCACCACCCGTTCCCCGCGCTCTGTGATCTTTCCCGCAGACAGAGCGACCTTTTCTCCCGTCCTCGTGAGGATGCAGAAGGCGTTTTCTCCCTCGAGAAGGAAGTACTCGCCCGCAGGCGCGATCTTTGCCCCCTCAAATTCATCGGGAAGGTCCACAAGCGCAAACCCCGCCGCGGACTGCATGCAAAGCTGCACCCTGCCCTGCACGAAGAGGGTGAGGCGCACCCCGAGCAAATTCTCCTGCCACAAGACGTGCATCGACGCGTCCTCGCGCACGAAATCCTTGAAGAAGACCGCCGCGCCGCCTCTCGTGTGGTAGACTTCAGCCTGTGGCGGGGGATCTATCAAAAAATCCTCATCGAAGCGGACATGGGTGGGCCGAAATCCGCCGACGGGCTTACATTCGAGGA
This sequence comes from uncultured Clostridia bacterium, assembly GCA_947589585.1. GTDB lineage: Bacteria > Bacillota > Clostridia > Christensenellales > Borkfalkiaceae > Gallimonas. Next base: position 2,799 of record CANQCA010000064.1, on the reverse strand, counting down.
AATACCCGTCCTTCGGATCGAGCTCCAGCGTGCGTTCGAATCCGTCCACGGAGCCGAGGAAGAGCCCATTTACGGAGAGGGCGGCGAGTTTTTCGGATAAAAAATATATGCGCATCTCTATATGAAATGTATAATGCGACAAAATTATGTCAACAATCTGCGTGAGGTGATGATATGAACAAAATCAACGGCTACACGGAAGAAGAGGCAACGGGGCTCATCGAGTATATCTACAGCGGAAAAAATGCGGGCAAGACGCTCTCCTACCTCTTTGAGACGTACGGAAAAGAGCACAGCAGGGCGAAGGGAAGCGTGCGCAACTACTACTATGCATTTTTGAAGAAGCAGGACGATTCACGCGTGAAAAAGATCTTGGAGGGCAAGAACCTCTCGGCGAGCACGATCAAGCCCTTCACCGAGGAAGAGACGGACGAACTTCTGGAAAAAGTCCTCGAGGGCAGGCGCAAGGGCTACTCCGTGAGGAAGTCCATCTCAGAGGCTTCGGGCGGCGACGAAAAGCAGATGCTCCGCATGCAGAACAAGTACCGCAACCTTCTCAAAAAACAGCCCGAAAAAGTGGAGCAGGCGGCGCGCGAGGCAGGCATGCCCGCAAATGCCTTTCTGCAAAAGCGTTTAGAGCGCGAGATCGACGCCCTGTATCTGCGCATCGCGGCCGATCTTCGCAAGGAAAACGAGCGCCTTTGCGAAGAGATCGCTCTTCTTCGCCAAAACCAAGGAAAGCAAGGGGATAAATCGGGCGAAAACGCCCTCTGATACCAATAATCCCCATACCATGTCCGCGAATAGCCCCTATGTTTTTTCACAAACTGCGGATATGGAGGATGGTATGGAAAAGTTATTTTGCCTCGGCGTTGCGATCGGCATGGTCGGCGGCGCCCTCCTTGTCGCCAACAGCTACAAGGCGCGTTCCCTCGTCAAGAAGTCTCAGGCCGAGCTTCTCGACAAGATGGATGAGATGATGGACGAACGCCTCAAAGCCATGGAAAGCGGCGAAGGCGAGGAAAAAAAGACGCAGAAAAAGAAGTAAGAAAAAAGGCGCACGGCAATTTGCCGAATGGCGCCTTTTTTTATGCCCTGTTTCAAAGTGGGGAATTGCCTGATACCGCTTGCCAAAATGCAGGCGCTGTGGTATAATCTTTGTATGGAGAAGATCGTCGCATTCGATATCGGGGACAGGCGGATCGGCGTTGCCGTTTCAGATCCGTTCGGCGAATATGCAATGCCGTCGGACACCTATTTCCGCACGGGAAACTTTTCCGAAGACGTGAAAAATATCGCCGATATCGCCCGCGGGCACGGGGCAAGCCGCATCGTCTGCGGGCTCCCCCTCTCTGAGGATGGCAGCATGGGGCCGCAGGCGGAAAAGGCGCGCCGCTTTTCCGAGGCGCTTGAAAGGGAAGCGGGGCTTCCCGTCGAGCTCGAGGATGAGCGCTACACGACGCGTTCGGCGCGGGAGGACCTTATCTCGCTCGGCATTTCTTCCAAGCGCGATAAAAAGAAGAAGCGCATCGATTCGCACGCGGCGGCCTATATTCTCGAAAATTATCTCGCACAAAAAAGGAGTCCGGATATGAAAGAGGAAAGCAACAATTACGAGGACGGAGAGAGCATCGTCGAGATGATCGACGACGAGGGAAAGACCTATCGCTATGAGCACATCATGACGTTCGAGTACAAGAACGAATGGTATTGCGCCATGACGCCCGCCTCCGACGAGGAGGACGAAGAGGAGGAGGATGAGAACACAGAGGATGTGGCCATCTTCCGGATCTGCGGCGAAGAGGAAAACGAGCACCTCGAGATCATCGAGGACGACGCCCTTCTGGACGAGCTCTTCGCGGAGTTCGTGCGCCTCTACGAAGAGGAAGATTTCGAAGACGAAGACGAGTGATCTTAGCGGAAGGCGAAACATCCCGATCGAAATTTTATCGGGATATTTTGCTGTTTTTCTATAAAATTTCATATTTATTGACTTATTTCGATAATTATCAAAATAAGAAAATGAGGTGTATCATGCAAAACGAGCGGTATGAGCTCAACAAAAATCTTGCACAGATGCTCAAGGGCGGCGTGATCATGGACGTCACCACGCCAGAGCAGGCGAAGATCGCAGAGGAGGCGGGCGCATGCGCCGTGATGGCGCTCGAGCGCATTCCCGCGGATATCCGCGCGGCGGGCGGCGTCGCCCGCATGTCGGATCCCGCTATGATCAAGGGCATTCAGGAGGCGGTCTCCATCCCCGTCATGGCGAAGTGCCGCATCGGGCATATCGCCGAGGCGCGCATCCTCGAGGCGATCGAGATCGACTTCATCGACGAGAGCGAGGTCCTCTCTCCCGCCGACGACAAATACCATATCGACAAGACCAAGTTCTCCGTCCCCTTTGTGTGCGGGGCGCGGGATCTGGGGGAGGCGCTCCGCCGCATTGCTGAGGGCGCTTCGATGATCAGGACGAAGGGTGAACCGGGGACGGGGGACATCGTGCAGGCGGTCCGCCATATGCGCGCCATGAACAGTGAGATCGCCCGTATTTCGTCGCTTCGGGAGGACGAGCTCTTCGAAGAGGCGAAGAAGATGGGCGTGCCCGTCGAACTCTTGCGAGCCGTTCACGAAAGCGGAAAGCTTCCCGTCGTCAACTTTGCGGCGGGCGGCGTCGCGACCCCGGCGGATGCCGCGCTCATGATGATGCTCGGCGCCGAAGGCGTGTTCGTCGGCAGCGGGATCTTCAAATCGGGCGACCCCGAAAAGCGCGCCGGCGCGATCGTACGGGCAGTCACG
>CANQCA010000063.1 GCA_947589585.1 uncultured Clostridia bacterium | reverse complement strand
CTTGGTATAATGACTTCGTATAGAACCGTGGGAAAACGCCCACGGAAAGGAGTGAATTATGAAGAAGAAAACCAAAGTCATTTTGGGTTCTACAATGACGATTGCCATGTGCGCCTCTCTCATTGCAGGCTCAACGCTCGCGATGTTCTCATCGAGAAGCAATGTCAACGTGGCGATCACTTCCGGTAAAGTGGATGTCGTCGCTTCCGTCGATACGGCCAGCCTCAAGGGCTATTCGACGCAATGGGAGGAATCAGCGCATTCCTATGTGCAGAAACCCACTTCCGAGCTGACTGTTGAAGGCGTTGCGCTTCCCGCAAACACCTTCCTTGCGGGCGGCACTTTCACCTACGATGCCGGCGAACTCAAGCTCGACAGCATTGCCCCCGGCGACGCAGTGGAGTTCCAACTCAACATCGAAAACAAGTCCACCCTCGCCATTCAGTACCGCGTCCAGCTCACCGTCCCTACGGAAAATCAGAACGGCGATGAGCAGGGCAGTGTCGTAAAGGAATTGCAGGTTTCCTTTGACGGCGGCGATCCCGTCAAGATTGGTGACGAATCCACTTTCGCGCAGCCGTGGTCCGCTCCCGTTGACAAGGGCGTCGCAATCAGCGAAACCCCTACGGTCAGGGTCGAACTTCCCCACGAACTCGGCAATGACTATCAGGGTCAGAGCTGCTTGCTCCATGTCGGCGTGTATGCGGTCCAGCTTGGTACCCATGTAGCAGACGCGGATGGCACCTACAACGCTTATACCGCAGCCGATTTCTTGGCAATCGCTAATCTCGCCGCTTCCAGACATACATTCGAGGGCGAAACGATCGAACTCGGTGCCGACATCGACCTCAGCACTACCTCCGACGGCGGCGCATCGACCCTTTCGATCGCGCTTGCAGATACCCCCGCGACCATTGCCGAAACCCCGGAGAGCCAGAGAGTTTGGTTCTTTGGTGGCAAGGACAGTGATAGAGGTCAGTCCTACCCCTTCAAGGGTACGCTCAACGGAAACGGCTTCACGATTTCCGGCTTCACGACCCCGAAAGGGAATGTCTATAGTGGCAATTGCACAAATGACGGCGATGGCCACGGCTATGGTCTCTTCCGTTATACCGACGGCGCGACGATCGAGAACTTGGTGATCGAAAACGTTACGCTGGAAGTCAAGACGGATTATAAAGGGAATAACGACATGCGTGAGTCCTGCGGTTATGTCGGTATTGTGGCAGGACAGGCGAAAGACACCACTTTCAAGAATATCACTGTCAGAAACAGCAGCGTTGTATCCTTGTCAGATTACAACGAGAAAACATGTATGTTTGGCGGCGGTGGCAACAGGCAAACTCGCACATTGGAAGAATATGAGCAGGGACTGTATAGCGATAAACCTATCGTCGATTATGACTTCGTTGGTGCGCTTGCAGGGCAGATCATGGGCACCACGAAAGTCGAAAGTGTCAACATCAACCTCAACGAGGCTTCGTCGGCTCTCACGGGCATGAAGATCTTCGGCAATACGCCCGATTTTGGTCCCGATCAGGAGAAGCATACGAAAGCCTATAATGTTTCCTTTACGGGAACCAGCACCGTGGTCTGTACTTCTGCAGAAGGTCTTGTTGAAACCTTGACATTTACGAATGCAAATGATGGCACGCAGGAGACCGCAACCGCCGCGCATCCCACCGCCGATGTCGGCTCAAAGGACGCGCTCTCCGCGCTTGCACAGTCCGTCGCGGATGGCAGGGATTATGAAGGCGTTACCGTCACTTTGTCCGATGATATCGACTTTACGGGCAGTGACCTCGTTACCGGCGGCGAATTCAAGGGTACCATCGAGGGCAACGACAAGACAGTCTCCGGTTTGGATCTTGCAAACGCAGGACTTCTCAATGGCGCAAGCGTCAACAATGCCAAGCTCCAATTCACAACGGAAGCGACAGAAGTAACAGTTGCAGACCCCGACAGCGAACTTGAAACGATCGCAGCGAACTATAAGAACACCACAGTCACCGTTGCAGACGGCGATGCTTCCTACACGATTACATACGGCGAGGACGGCATGACCGCCGCGGCTTTCAACGGCAACAGCTTTGAAGAAGCGCAGACGCTCGCAGCCGATGACATTGCTTACTCCTTCGACGGCGTGACCTTTGTCTCCCTCGGCGGCACGGCAAACAAAGCTTTAACCCTTGCAAACAGCACCTTCGGCACCGCACCCGCGGGCATTATGCTTGCGGCAGAAGGCCCCGCTGTCCTCAATGTCAACCTTGCAGAGGGCTCCGTCCTTTCGGGCAACACCTTCAACGGCGACGTCACCGTCAATGGCACCGCGACCCTCAACGGCAATACCATGTCCGGCACCCTCACGCTCGGAGGCAGCGTTACGCTCGAGGGCAATACCTTGGCGAGCGTTGCAATGGGCGAGGGCGCAAAGGTGCTCTTCGCGGCGGGCAACACCATTGACGGAAAGACCGTGACGTACGATGAAACTTGGACGGGCTACACCTATGTCGGTTGGGACGTTACGCTCGATGCCGAAAAGATTACGAAAGGTACTTTTGTCCTCGGCGCGGAATTCTCAAACGAAGATTTAAGAAAACTTGCTACAGAGAATGCGAACATTGAGTACTACAATTCTGAGGCAGGTCTCGCACAAAATGATGATGGACAGTATCTTCTCGGTTCTGCAAAAGATTATCTTGCATTGGATAACTATATCCGCAACTACGCAGGAGAAGAAACGCTTGAAATCAATGCGATTCTGACAGATAACATTGATATGTCGGAAGTAGAAACGGTTGACGCTTGGCCTACCGGGAAAACAGCCACTGGTACCATTGATGGGCAAAATAAAGTGATCCATCACATAAAATCAACAAATTTAGGAAAGACATTCTTGTTCAAAATGGATGCGAATTCCATCGTAAAAAATGTTAATATCCTAACAACAGGCACGATTTCAATCGGAAGGAATGAACTAAGAGGTGCCAAGTTTGATAATGTACTTTGTACTGCGGCCGGTACTGGTACAGCTTGGCCTACTAATTCCACACAGGTGCGCTATGCTTATCTTGATAACGGTGTACAGAAGATTGCAGATAGTCTCACACTTGCGGTTGCTGCCCTCACCGAACACGCCACTGCTGGATACACTGGCGAGAATAATATAGCGGGCATGAAACAGTATTTGACTTTGATTTTCTATGATTTTATTTACTGAAATCTCTCCACCCCGTTACTCTCATGAGTAGCAAAGCCCCAAAACCTTGTTACCCAAATGAGTAACTGAACCCAAAAGCAGCCGAGGGCACTCATGTCCTCGGCTGTCTTTGTATAGGCAGTATCCCGTATGTTCATAGCGGTGTCGCCTTCCCGCATATAATGGTGTGAGGTGATCGTATGATGGAGATGCTTTATGCCTTGTTTGCAAGGCTGTTTTTCTTCTGCGGGGGAGTTCAGGACGGGCATTCCTACCCCAAGCCCCTTTCCAAAGAGGAGGAAGAGGAATGTCTGCGCCGCATGAGGGCGGGGGATAAGGAAGCGCGGGATACGCTCATCCGCCACAACATGCGTCTCGTCGCCCATATCGCGAAAAAATATACGGGAGCGGCCGACCCCGACGATATGATCTCCGTGGGTTCCATCGGGCTCATCAAGGCCATCAACACCTATGAGGAAGGCCACGGCACCCGCCTTGCCACGTATACGGCGCGTTGCATCGAGAATGAGATCCTGATGCTCATCCGTGCGGGGAAGAAGCACAAGAGCGCCGTGCTTCTTTCCGACCCCGTCGGCGAGGACAAGGACGGGAACGAGCTCACCCTCATGGATCTTCTCTTTGAGAAGGAGGATAAGGTCTTTGCGGGCGTGGAGCAGAGCCTCATGCAGGAGAAATTCTTGCAGGCGATAAGGAGCGTGCTGAGCGAGCGGGAGACGAAGATCATCTGCCTCCGCTATGCACTCACGGGCGGCGTGCCCCTTGCACAGAGGGAGGTGGCGAAGAAGCTGAAGATCTCCCGATCCTACGTCTCCCGCATCGAGAAAAAGGCGCTCGAAAAGCTCCGCCAAACCCTCCGCCGCGAGGACTTTTTTGAGGAATGAACGGCCGCGCCCTGAAGGGTGAACCGCGGACATGGTACCCCCAAATGACTTCCTCCTGTCCTGCTCCGCGCGTCATGCTGAGCCTGTCGAAGCATGACGCGCGGGGCAGAATGACACGCATCAAAAAAATTCCATATAATAGAGCGTATTCAAAATTTTCCCGCAGGGGGACGGTATGCGCTTGACCGAGAATTTCGGCTGCAATGTGTTCAACGATAACGTGATGAAAAATACGCTCCCGGGCGAGGTGTATGTCTCGCTTCGCCGCACGATCGACTGCGGTGCGCCCTTCGACCCTGCCATTGCCGCCACCGTCGCCAACGCGATGAAGGACTGGGCTCTCTCTAAAGGCGCCACGCACTACACCCATTGGTTTCAGCCGCTCACCGGCCTTACGGCGGAAAAGCACGATAGCTTCCTGCAGCCTGCGGGGGATCGGGCCATTTTGCAGCTCTCGGGAAGAGATCTCATCGTCGGTGAACCCGATGCCTCGTCCTTCCCGTCGGGGGGAACGCGCGCGACCTCTGCCGCCCGCGGCTACACGGCGTGGGACCCGACCTCGCCCGCCTTCGTCAAAGAGGGGACGCTCTACATTCCCACCGTCTTCGTCTCCTACACGGGCGAGACGCTGGATAAAAAAGCCCCGCTTTTGAAGTCGATGACCGCCCTCGATATTCAGGCGCGGCGGCTGCTTTCTCTCTTCGGCATCAAGTGTGAAAGGGTCCTCTCGACGGTCGGACCCGAACAGGAGTATTTCCTCATCGACGAAAAAGTCTTCGAGCGGCGGGAAGATCTCATGCTCACGGGGCGGACGCTCTTCGGCGCACGGGCGACGCGGGGGCAGGAGCTCGAGGACCACTATTTTTCCGCCCTCAAACCGCGCATTGCCGCCTACATGCATGACCTCGACGAAACGCTTTGGCGGTATGGCATCTTCGCCAAGACCAAGCACAACGAGGTCGCCCCCGCCCAGCACGAGCTCGCGCCCGTCTTTTCGACGACGAACATCGCCGTCGACCAAAACCAACTCACGATGGAGCTGATGCAAAAGGTCGCAAAGCGGCACGGGCTCGTGTGCCTTCTCCATGAGAAGCCCTTCGAGGGGGTAAACGGTTCGGGCAAGCACAACAACTGGTCGCTCTCGACGGACACGGGGCTCAACCTGCTCGACCCCGGGGAGGACCCCGAGAGGGAACCCCGCTTTTTGCTCATTCTCGCCTGCATCATCGCCGCCGTCGATCGGTATCAGGGAATTTTGCGCGCGAGCGTCGCATCTGCGGGCAACGACCACCGCCTCGGCGCGGACGAAGCGCCCCCCGCGATCGTTTCCGTCTACCTCGGCGACCAGCTCGGCGCCCTCGTGGAGAGCATCGCAACAGGCGGAAAATATGTGCCGAAAAAGCCCGTCCCGGGGTCCATCGGCGTGCCCTCTTCGCCCATCTTTCCCATCGACACGACGGACCGCAACCGTACCTCGCCCTTCGCCTTCACGGGCAATAAATTCGAACTCAGAATGCTCGGCTCTTCCGCTTCCGTCGCCGACCCGAATATTGTGCTCAACACTATTGTCGCGCAGGCGTTTTCCGAGGCGGTGGAAGCCCTCGGCGGCGTGCAAAATTTAGAAAGCGCTTGCAAAGAATATACGGAAAAGCTCTTCAAAGCGCACGCGCGCATCATCTTTAACTTCAACGGCTACGGCCCCGATTGGGAGCAGGAAGCGGCGAGAAGGGGGCTTCTCAATCTGAAGACAACGGATAAGGCAGCATTGGAATTTTTCAAGCCCGAGAACATCGCCGTCTTTGTGCGACAGGGGGTTTTCAGCGAAAAAGAGGTCGTCGCCCGCGCGAATATCATGCTCGAAACGTATGCAAAGACGGTGTGCATCGAGGCGCGCACGATGGTGAAAATGGCGCGGCGGCAGATCTTTCCCGCCGTAAATCGCTATCTCGAAGAGCTCCTGCAGGTGATAGAAGAAAAGCGCATTTTGAATGAGAATTTGCCCTCGGATGCGGACATGTTGGTGGCAAAAACGCTCGCGGGGCAGAATGAAGCCCTCATGCGGGCGGCGGAAAAGTTGGAGGAAGACTTTTCCTCCCTTCCCGAGGGCGCAAAAGAGGGGGCAGAAGCCGTTTCAGACGTCATTATCGCGGACATGGGTGCCCTGCGCGCCGTCGCCGACGCCATGGAGCCCCTCTGCTCCACCGCCCATTGGCCTTTCCCCACCTATAACGAAATTTTGTATAGTGTTCGTTAAGGCTTCCCCCTTTCAAAGGGGGAAGCTGTCACCGCAGGTGACTGATGAGGGTGCCCTCATTCGTCACGTCGCTTGCGGCGTGCCACCTTCCCCGCAAAGTGGGGAAGGCTTTTCAATGTCCGCGCAACTTTTCGCTTGCAAAATATGAGGCGGTGTGATAGGATAGGGGAGATGAAAAATCTTGATCTTCCCCCGAAAATCGCGACCGAGATGGGGGAGAGGACTTTTTTCCCGGATAAGATCGGGCAGTCCTCATCCGCCGTCCTTCTATCCGACGATCTTGTGCTCAAAATTTCCCCAAAGAATGAGGAAAGCATGAACGAGGTCGCTGTTCTTCGATTTCTCTGCGGAAAACTTCCCGTTCCCGAGGTTATCGGATGCGAATGCGAGGGCGAGAAGATCTACCTCTTGACCACGCGCGTCAAGGGCGAAATGGCGTGTGCCCCGCAGTACCGAACGCATCCCGAAGAGCTCATCTTCGCCCTTGCAGGGATCCTCAAACGCATGTGGTCGGTCGATGTTGCGGGGCTTTCCGAATGCACTTTGGAAAGCCGACTTTCATTGGCGGAACAGCGCGTTCGGAGCGGTCAGGTGGACATCGGAAACACGGAGCCGCAGACATGGCAGGAATTTTCCACGCCCGCCCGCCTTCTCGATTGGCTGCAAAAAAGGAGGCCCAAAGAGGAGGAACCAGTCTTCTCGCACGGCGATTTTTGTCTGCCGAATATTTTGCTCAACGGCTACACCCTTGCGGGGCTCGTCGATCTCGGGTTTGGCGGCGCAGCGGAGAAGTGGTGGGATATCGCCCTTCTTTGGCGAAGCCTTCGCGACAATTTCGGCGGAAAATTCGGTGGGAAGTGGGCGCCCGTTCATCCCGATAGGCTGTTTGACGCACTCGGCTTTGCGCCCGATCGGGAAAAGATCCGATATTATCTTCTGCTTGACGAATTGTTTTGAACAAACTGTAAGACCGCCGAGGTGGGTACCATGTCCGAGGGTAAGCGTTTCCATTAAGCGAAACGCCGCAGGTGACTAATGGGGGTTAGAGCTGCCCCCCCCTTGAAGGGGGCGGCTCCGCCGTAGGCGGTGGTGGGGGTTGAACATGAAGAGCCCCCACCTGTCTCACTACGTTCGCCACCCTCCCCCTCTCGGAGGGGTAGGGCATTTCCTCATTCGTCGCCGACGGCGACACCTTCCCCCATGGATGGGGGAAGGCTTTTCAATGTCCGCGCAACTTTCGCTTGCAAAATATGAGGCAATATGGTAAGATAGGGGGGATACAAGCGACGGAGAGATTTCCATGAAAGTCAACGTAAAGAAATTAAATGAGAATGCAAAACTGCCCGTATACGGCTCGCCGAGTGCGGCGGGTGCGGACCTCTACGCATGCGGCGATTACGAGGTGCAAGCGGGGGAGACGGTGTTCGTGCACACGGGCATCGCCATAGAGCTGCCCGCAGGCACGGTGGGGCTCATCTATGCGCGGAGCGGGCTCGCGTGCAAGCAGGACCTCGCCCCCGCGAACAAGGTGGGCGTCATCGACTGCGACTACCGCGGGGAGATCGTCGTCGC
>CANQCA010000062.1 GCA_947589585.1 uncultured Clostridia bacterium | reverse complement strand
GATACTGCCGCTATTTGCAGGGCGAAGGGCTTCCCCCTCGTCGCGAGCCATTCCAATGCCCGCGCCGTGCATTTTCACACCCGCAACCTCTCCGACGAGGGCATCCGAACGATCGCAAATTGCGGCGGGGCGGTGGGGCTCAACTTCTATCAGAGCTTCCTCTCGGCGGACGGGAGCGAAGCGGGGCAGCGTAACGCTATTTTAACGCATGCGAAGCACATTTTGCGCGTGGGCGGGGAGGATGTTCTCGCGCTCGGTTCGGATTTCGACGGCGCACCCCCCAATCCCTATCTTCCGAATGCCGCCCATGTTCCCAAACTTCTTTTTGATTTGGAGAAAGCCTTCGGCGCCCGAATTGCCGAAAAGATCGCCTATCAAAACGCCCTCCGCGTCTTTGCAAGCCTGGGCTGAAACACGAAAAAAGAACGGCAACTGTGCCGTTCTTTTTTCCTGCCGTAAGGGCTTTATGCCTGTCTTGAAAGATTGCGTTGCGTCTCGCCGTTGACGGTGAGGGAGACATTGGAAATGTTATTAGTGGTGGGGTCCTCCCAAGATTGCGTCTTTTGAATGGAACCCGTGATACCGTCCGCAGTGAAGGAGATCGTTCCCGATGTCTCGTCATACCCCGTGACCGTTACGGTGACGTCGGTATGCGTCCCGAAACTGATCTTAATGTTGGTCCCGTCGATGACGACCTTATATCCGTCTCTCTGATAGGTCCCGTTCCAGCCTTCGGGCAGGGAGATCGTCCCGCCGTCCTCTTTGGCTGCAAAGGTATAAGTGTTCTCGCCCATGGTGATAGTCAGTGTTTTTTCCGTAGCGTCATAGATGAGGGTGTAGCCGCCCGCGCCCCAAGTGACGGTCGTTGTGTCGCCATCCTTCGAGACGGAAGTCACATCGCCCGAGAAGGGGAAGAAGGTGGTGAGCGTCACGGTATATTTTGTGAGAGCGAGCGTCGCCTTGTCGCTTATCCAGTTGATATCCAAGATCTCTTGCGGGATCTCGGCGAGTTCGATCTCTGCGAGGGTGAAGGCGACCGTCCCCGAAGGGCTCGTCATGCCCGTCTCGTCTGTGGGATCGGCGATCCCGACGTTGATGGTGTAAGTTTTCCCTTCGTCGAGGCGGAAGTTTACACTTGCGCCCACTGCACCCATCCATTCGGAGAGGACGTTGTGCCCCGTCTCATCCTCGATGGAGATCATTGCCTCGCATTTTGCCGTACTCACAGAGGTCACGGTGAGCCGATACATCTTGGTTGCAGTCGCCGTGACAGTGAAGAATTTCCCCTCGACCGCCGTAGCTTCCGACCAAGTCCGCGTTGTAAGTTCGCTCTGGTTAAGTTCAATGGGGTTGCCCTGCGTGCCGGGGGAGCGGTCGGGGTGATTCCCTGCGGTGAAGAGGAAGACGCTCTCGTCCTCTCCGTTCCCCCAAGAGAGAAGGAGGGAGGCGCCGTTTTCGGGGAAGGACATGGTGTAATCCTTTCCGCCGAGCGTGAAGAGATATCCGCCGTTCGTATCCGCGAGCCCGAGCTCAACGGCTGTCCCGTTATAGGTGACCGTCCACGTGCCGCCCGTCTTTGTGAGGACGACGGTGTGTGTAGGATCCTCTTCAAGGTCCGTCCATGTGCCCGCGTAGTTATCGGGGATGGAGAGCTCCGTCTTCGCAATGGTGATCGGCATGTCGCCGCCCACCGCATTGGCGCGGAAGTCCGCAAAGCGGAAGCTGTACGTCTCGCCCGCCTTGAGCTGGAAGGGATAGGATTCCGCTTTGATGTTCCAAAGGGCGATCGGATGAAGGTGATCGCCATCCTTCGCAATGTTCACGTCCACGACATAGGCGTCGTCATAGGTGAGGGTGTAGATCGCAGTCTCCGTCGCCGTGTAGCTGTAATAGACGTAGGCGATGCCCTCTTCGTCCGTGTAGGCGGGAAGCTTCACCGTCTGCGTGCCCGCAAAGGGGCTGGCGAAGTTGTAGGGGTTTGCAAGAGTGCCGAAACGCACTGTGATCGTGACCGTAGCATTGGGAGCTTCATCGGAAACGGCCGCCGTGTTCCACGCGTATTCGTCTTGGGAGATCCCCGTAAGTTCGACGGTGTACGCGAAGGGCATGACCGAGAAGGAGGCCTCACCGTTTTCGTCGAGGGCCTTCTCCGCGCCGCCGTAGGCCGTTGTCCCGTCGGCGCATTTCAAGGAGACCTTCACCGCGGCGAGAACGCTTGCATCGCCGTTCACTTTTACCGTACGGGTGACGATGGTCTCGCCCTCGTATTTCACAAGCTCGACGGGCGTATCGTTTCCGAAAGCAACGTAGAGTTTATTTTGCAAAAAGTAGAGGGAAGAAGCCACTTGGCCGAGTTTGAACGAATAGCCGTTCACTTCATCGTTTTTCAGTTCGGACGCCACGGCGGTACCGCTCTCTTTCAGGACGGAAATGGCGGTATTTGCCGCATCCACCGTCACGAAGACGTGTGCCTCTTCGCTGTACCAGACCCCGTTGTAGGCAGCGCCGATCTCGACTTTTTCGTCTTCGCCCGGCTTATTGCCGCCCTCATCGCCGCTCTGTTTGGCGGAAAGGGTGATCGTCACACTCGTCTCATCGGGGGAAAGGCGGGCGCTGTTATCATACGTATATCCCTCGGGAAGGCCGGAGAGGATATGCACCTCGTAGTTGGCCTCGGGCGCCTTGATGATGACCTTGCCTTGGGCATCCGTCACCGTCGTGTCGCCGCCGAAGCAGCTGCCGGCATTTTCCGAATCGACGGTGCAGATCTGCACTTCCACGCCCGCGGCGGGGCTCCCGTCGGGCTTGCGGACGAGAATGGTATAGTCGATATCCGTCTCCGTATCGGCAAGGGCGAGGGCGATGAGCGCGGTGGGATGCGCCTCGGTAAGGGTGGCCGTCTCCCATGTGTAAGCCTCGGGCACGCCGGTGAGTTCGACGGTGTATGTGCCGGGCATGACCGTGAAGGTGGCCTCACCTTTTGTGTCGAGCGCCTTTGCTTCGCCCCCCGCCACCGTGAGCCCGTTCGCATCGGTTAGCTCGGCCTTCACCCCGGAGAGGATGGCGGTGTCCTCGCAGGTGACGGTGACGGAGTAATCGACGGCCTTATCCTCTTCGTTCGTGCCGCAGGCGGCTGCAATGCCGCAGATGCCCATGGCAAAGACAAAGGATAGCGAGGCCGTGAGAACATTTTTGAAACGTTTCATATAAAAACCTCCGAAACTTCTGTATTCTTATCATATCACAGCCGCATAAATTTTGCAAACGATTTTCACATAAATCCTTCAATTATTTGTATTTTTCTGAATAACAAATGTACATTTGCGCATAATTGCATTTTTTTGGAAGGGGGAAGTGTCGATTCCGGAAAATGGGGGAAGGGCGCCGCCCGCGCCCTTTTGTGAATTTGGTATGTTCGCACAAAATTTGTCAAAATTTTACGCTCCCTTCTTGACAGCGTCTGCATTTGTTGTTATAATATCCAACGGATTTTGTCAAGATAAATTCAGGCACAGATCCGGAGGGTCCTTGATTTATGGAACAGAAAAGAGTTTGCGGGATTTTGATGCCCATTTCGTCGCTTCCGTCCGAAGAGGGCATCGGCACGCTCGGGAAGGAGGCGTTCGCCTTCCTCGATTTCATGCAGGAAACGGGGCAGAGCGTCTGGCAGGTACTGCCGCTCAACCCCACCAACTACGGCGATAGCCCCTATCAGTCCTGCTCGTCCAATGCACTCAACTATTATTTTATCGACCTCGAGCTTTTGGCAGAGCAAAAACTTCTCACCAAGAAGGAAATAAGAGAAGCCGACCTCAAAGGCGATCCCCGCCGCGTCGACTACGGCAAGCAGTTCTACAATAAGATCACGATCCTGAAGAAGGCCTTCTCGCGGTTCAAGCGCACGAAGGAGTTTTCCGCATTCGTCGAGAAGGGAGAATATGCGGATTTCGCCCTCTTCATGGCGCTCAAAGAAAAATTCGGCCACAGGGCATGGATAGAATGGGACGAGCCCTATAAAACTTATAATGAGGAAACAATTTCCGCATTCGAAAAGGAGGCGGCCGAAGAGATCCTCTTCTGGCACTTCACGCAGTTTATCTTCCTTGAGCAGTGGCATGCCGTGCAGGAGTACGCCCACGCGCGCGGTATCTCTATCATGGGGGATATCCCGCTCTATCTCGCCTACGACAGCGTGGAAATGTGGAAGTACGGCAATAAGATCTTCCGCGTGGACGAGAGAAGGACTCCCGCCGCAGTCGCAGGTTGCCCGCCCGACGCCTTTTCCGACGACGGCCAGCTCTGGGGCAATCCCGTCTACGATTGGGAGGGGATGAAGAAGGATAACTTCGCTTGGTGGAGCGCCCGCATCGACGATAATCTCAAGCTCTTCGATATCCTGCGCATCGACCATTTCCGCGGGTTCGACCGCTACTATTCCATTCCCTACGGCGCGAAGAACGCCCGCATCGGCGAATGGGTGGACGGGCCCAAGGAGGCGCTCTTCAAGGACAAGCTCGATTATAATATTGTTGCGGAAGATTTAGGCGTCATCGACGACGGCGTGAGAAGGCTCATGAAGTTCGTGGGCTATCCCGGCATGAAGATCATGGAGTTCGCCTTCGACGGCTCTCCCGATAACGAGCACAAGCCCGCCCTCTGCACCGAGAACTACGTCGCCTACACGGGCACGCACGACAATATGCCCCTGCGGCAATATATCGACGATCTCAAGGGGGAGGAGCGCGAGCGGTTCGTGCGCGATCTTATCTCGCAGGGGGAAAAGCTCGGCGTGAAGGTGTATACGGGCTCTTCAGAGGCCATGACGCGCTCGGTCATCCGTCTTGCCTATGCCTCGCGGGCAAACACGGTCCTCATTCCCATGTGGGATCTTCTTGCGATGGGAGGGGCATCGCGCATCAACCTTCCCTCCACCGTCTCTCCCGCAAATTGGAGTTGGAGATTTGTCAAGAGGGATTTTTCAAAAACCGTAAAAAAATTTCTGAAAACACTTGCAATTCGCTTCGGGCGGGTGTATAATATTGTCAAATAGCTGAAATTTCTCACAAAAAAATCGCGAAATTCGGCAAAATTTTCACAAAAAATCGTTCGTTTCGATAATTTCCTTCCCCGAACGGGGCGGAAGAATACGGGCGGCGGCCCCGGGCAGGGGCGAAAAACAGGTTTTTACGGGGGAACCCGAAAAATATCTTCTCATCTTTTATCATTATGATAAAAATAAAAATGGAGGTGAATCAGATGAGAAAGCGTTTTATTTCTTTAATCGCATGCGGCGCTCTGGCAGTGTCGAGCTTGGCGGGGTTTGCGGCATGCGGCAGCGACAACACCATTTTGATTTGGGGCCCCGGCGAACACCAGGAATTCCTCAAAGAAGTCATGGCGGACTATGCGAAAGCGCAGGGCGAGGATTATGGGTTTGAGTTTGAGTTCGGTGTCGTCAGCGAAGCCGATGCATACAGCCAGCTCAACACCGACGTGAAATCGGGCGCGAACGTCTATGCTTTCGCGAACGACCAGCTCGTCAACCTTGTCAAGATCGGTGCGCTCGCCCGTGTCGACGATACGACGGCCGCCAAGATCAAGTTGGAGAATTCCAATGCGGCATATGAGATGGGCGTTTTCAATGGCGGACTCTATGCGTATCCTTATTCCGCAGACAACGGTTTCTTCATGTTCTATGATTCTTCCGTCGTCAAGACCGATATTACCGACCTCAATGCCGTCCTTAACGACGTCAAGACTGCCGGCAAGAAGTTCATCGTTGAATACACCAACAGCTGGTATGCCGGCTCGATGATGTACGGTGCAGGCGGCAAGTACGAAGCCATCTACGACGAAACGGGCGAACTCGACAGAGTCGAGACCAACCTCGATCAGAAGCCTGATGGCGGCCAGTATTCCTACGGCGTCCTCGGTGCAGAGGGCTGGGCAACGCTTGCACGCAACGAAGTCGTTCTCTCCGGGTCCAACGACCTTATCACGAGCACCGCGAACGAGGGCAACCTCGGCGCCGTCATCACGGGTACCTGGATGGCCGGTGCGCTTGAGACCGCATGGGGCACAGAAAACTATGCCGCGGCTCCCCTTCCTCAGTGGACGAGCAAGCTCGACAATGCGAAACACGATTGGTGGACCTTCGCAGGCGGTAAGCTCTATGGCGTGAACACCCACACCGATGAAGCCCGTCTTGCAGAATCCCGCAAGATCGCCGCATACCTTTCCAGCAAAGAGATCCAGGACAAGAGATTCGATACTCTTTCCGTCGGTCCCAGCAACACCGAGCTTGCTAAGCAGGAAAAGGTCACGAGCAACGTCGCTCTCGGCGCTCTCCTCAAGCAGATGGACGGCCACGCAGTTGCACAGAAGTCCATGCCTCAGAGCTACTGGGATGCATTCGGCGCATTCGGCGAAGCATGCAAGCCCAATGGCACGCTGGACAATACCAGTGCTGCTTCAATCGAGACCTATATCACCAGTATGGTTGCAGCTCTCAAGGCCTGATCGTCGCACATCAAACGAATAAATTCGGTATGGGGCAAAGTTCGCTTTGCCCCATATTCAAAAATCGGAGGTAACATCCATGGGAAATAATATCTCGGAATTGCAATATCTCGGGATGAGCGGATGGCAGAAATTTTGCTATAATTTCGCCTCGTTCTTCCGGAGATTGCCCCGTACGATTCTGAGCATTTTCACCGTGCTGATCCCCCGCATGTTCAAGAAGATCGTCGGCGTATTCAAAGGAATTTACAAGACGATCGTCACTGCGGCTTCGCACGGCGACTGGAAAACGAGAATGTCGTTCGGCGTGATGGGCTTTTCTTATCTCGCGAGAAAGCGTTACGCCCGCGGCCTCTTCTATCTCTTCTTCGAAATAGCCTTTATCGCCTATATGGCGCTTTTCGGCGGATATCAGCTCAGCTTGCTCGGCACCCTCGGTACCATAGAGCGCGGCGAGGTCCAGCTGCCGGACGGCACATGGGGCTATACCGACGGGCAGGACAGCCGTTTGATCCTCATCTACAGCATCCTCTCGCTCATCTTTATCGTCTCCTTCGTCTATGCGTGGTATAAGAACGTCAAGGCTTCTTACTACTGCCAACTTCTCGAAGAGACCAAGCAGCACATCCCCGATGTCCACGACGATCTGCGCGATTTCGCCGACGGCCGCTATCACATCACGCTGCTCGCCGGCCCGCTCGTCGGTATCTGCATCTTCACCGTGCTGCCCATTCTCTTCATGGTGTTTCTTGCATTCACCAATTTCGACAGCTCCCACCTTGCCCCGCAAAAGCTCTTTACATGGGTAGGGTTCGAGAACTTCAGGGCGCTCTTCTCGGGCGGCCTTGGATCGAGCGGCAGCTTCGGCGGCTTGTTCGGAAAGATCCTGATCTGGACGGTCGTCTGGGCGATCTTTGCGACGTTCTCCAACTACATCCTCGGTATGATCGTCGCCCTCATCATCAATAAGAAGGGGATCAGGTTCAAGAAACTGTGGAGGACCATCCTCATCATGACGGTCGCAGTTCCCCAGTTCGTCTCCCTCCTGCTCATGAGCCAGATGCTATCGGATAACGGCTATATCAATAGTCTGCTCGGGACGACGATCCCTTGGCTCTCGGATCCTTGGGTCGCTAAGGTGACGGTCATCATCGTCAACATCTGGATCGGTATCCCGTTCACCATGCTCATGGTCACGGGTATCCTCATGAACATCCCCGCCGACCTCTACGAATCCGCAAAGATCGACGGCGCAGGCCCCGTGAAGATGTATTTCAAGATCACCCTTCCTTACGTTCTTCACGTCACGACGCCCCAGCTCATCAGCTCCTTCATCGGGAACCTCAACAACTTCGGCGTCATCTACCTGTTGACGGGCGGCGGCCCCGCCATGACGATACAGGGAGCCAACGGTGCGGGCGATACCGACCTGCTCATCACGTGGCTCTACAAGCTCGTCATGGACCGTCAGGAATACGGCAAGTCCTCCGTCATCTCCATCGTCATGTTCCTTATCACGGCGGTCATATCGCTCATTACGTATAACCGCTCCAAAGCAGTCAAGAACGAGGAGGATTTCATGTAATGGCTACCGGATCCAAACAGAAAAAAAT
>CANQCA010000061.1 GCA_947589585.1 uncultured Clostridia bacterium | reverse complement strand
TCGGCGAGGTCCCTCGCGGCATAGGCGATGCTCTCGAGGACGGCGCGGACGATGTGCTCCTTCCGCGTCCCGCGGGAAATGCCCGAAATGGACGCCCGCGCTTCGCTGTCCCAATAGGGGGCGCCGAGCCCCGTGAAGGCGGGAACGAAATACACCCCACCCGTATCCTCTACAAGGCGGGCAAGGCGCTCCGTCTCGGCGGCATTTTCGATGAGACCCATCTCGTCGCGCAGCCATTTGACGGCGCTGCCCGCATGGAAGACGCTTCCTTCGAGGGCGTAATATATTTTTCCGCCGTAGCCGCCGCCCACCGTCGTCAAAAGTCCGCTCCCCGAATAGACGGGCTTCTCCCCCGTCGGGAAGAGCATAAAAAGGCCCGTCCCGTAGGTGATCTTCGCATCACCCGCCGAAAAGCAGGTCTGCCCGAAGAGCGCTGCCTGCTGATCGCCCATCACCCCCGCGATGGGGATGCGAGAAACGCCCAAAATCGCCTCCCCCATCTTTGCGTCGGAGAAGCGCACTTCGGGCAGGATCTCCCGCGGAATTTGGAAATAGGCGAGGAGCTCTTCGTCCCAAGTCAGGGTGTGAATGTTGAAGAGCATGGTGCGGCAGGCGTTCGTGACGTCGGTCACAAAGCTCTTGCCCCCCGTGAGCTTCCAGATGAGGAAGGTGTCGATCGTGCCCGCGCGGAGCTTGTGCTCTTTTAGGAGCTTTTGTGCGGCGGGAACTCTTTCGAGAAGCCATTTTATCTTGCTTGCGGAAAAGTAGGCGTCGGGCAGAAGGCCCGTCTTCTCCTTGATGCGCGACGCCGTCTCGGGCGGGATGGAAGCGCAATATTCGCTCGTCCTTCTACACTGCCACACGATGGCGGGGGCGATGGGTTCCCCCGTCTCCGCGTTCCATAAAACGACGGTCTCGCGCTGATTGGCGATACCCATGCCCGCGATCGCCCCCTCAGATGCGGCGCGAAGGCAGTCATTCAGCACATAGGCGCATTTGAAGTAGATCTCCTCGGCGTCCTGTTCCACCCAGCCGGGGAAGGGGTAGCTGCACTCTACCTCCTGCTGGGCGCGGTGCACGAAGGCACGCTCCTCCACGTCGAAGAGAAATGCCCGCACGGACGTCGTGCCCGCGTCGAGCGAGATGAGATAGCGTTTCATAAATTCCCCCTTTTGTAGCGGTCGGGGCAGGGTGACGAATTCAGAACTCGTACCCACCCCCTACCCCCTCCGAACGGGAGGGGGCAACAAAGTGTTACGAATGCACTTACTCATTTTACCATAGAAGCAAGGCTGTTTTCAACCCGGTGTGAAAAAATTTTTTCAAAGCGTTCAAACGATTGATTTTTTTGAAGGTTTCGTCTATACTTTGGGTATGACCGATCTTGAGAGCGAGGGCGCGAAGCGGCCCGATATTCAAAAATTCCCCTTCAAATTCACCAATCTCATGCTTGGGCTGTGTATTCTCGGCATCGTCCTCTCCGCCGCGGGCATCGCCCTCACGAGCTGGCAATTTATCGGGTTCTTAGGGGGAGATATCTCCTCCGTCTATGAATGGATGAAATACATCCTTTTGTATCTCGTGAGCATTCTCCTCGGCGTGCTCCTTGTCGCCATGCTCTTCCGCTCGCAATATGTTCTCACGCAAGATAAGCTCATCATGCAATTCGGCCTTATCAAACAGAAGTACGACATCGCAAAGATCAGATCGGTGCATCTTTTCCACGGGGCGAAGAAGCTTGCCGTGTATTTCGATGACTTCAAGTCCGATTATATCATGATCCTCATCAAAGAGGCGTGGCATAGCGAATTCATCGCTGCGCTCACCGCCCGCAACGAACGCATCGCGGTGTCCTTCTCTACCCCCGAAGAGGAAGAAGAAGTGAAAAAGAAGAAGAAATAATTCACGAAATTTCTTTTTGCAAAGACAGCAAAAAGAAATTTCGTGAGGGGTTAATTCTCAACATTTCTCAGCTTTATCGCCGCTGTACTTTTTTGTCCTGAATGACATTAAGCGTGCAGTGGCTTAGCAAATTGGGGCGTGCTGCGCAGGGGGACCCTGCTTGCACAGTGATCGGGAATGAGGTGAGCGTCATTCTGCCTTTGTAGACGAAGGGCGGCACGAGCCGCAGGCGAAGCAGCCGACAAATAAACGCGACATCCTATCTGCGAAGAATCCCCTAAAACGCAACGAAGGCTTCCCCCATCCATGGGGGAAGCTGTCACGAAGTGACTGATGAGGGTTGGAAAGCTGCCCCCTTTGAAGGGGGCGGCTCCGCCGTAGGCGGTGGTGGGAGTTGAACCCCTCTGTCACAGAGCGACATCTCCCCTTACAGGGGCGACAAGAGTGCCCCCACCTGTCTCACTGCGTTCGCCACCCGCCCCCGTAAACAGGGGCAGGTCATGCCCCTCATCCGTCGCCGAAGGCGACACCTTCCCCCCGCGGGGGGGAAGGCTTTTTTTTCGGACTTCGTAGTTCGGGATCCTTCGAGGATCGACCATCATGAACTGCGTTTAGCAATACGGCTCAGGATGATGCGGTTAACCAATGTGCGCAGCTCAGGATGACGCTTACCGCCGACAATCACGTCTTTTATGTATTTATTCGGAAAAATGATCCTTTTCCGTCTTGGACCAGCGGCGGGAGATAAAGCGGAGCTTTACGGACATGGGTGCCACGTCCGTCGTCAATTTGATGATTTTGTTCCAAAACCCTATGACCGCTTTACGTTTGTTTTTATGCACGGCTTTGAGCGAGGCTTCGGCGACGGCGCGGGGTGATTTTGCGGAGATCCTTCCCCAGAATCCGTGCTCCTTGATATTTTCCTTGATATCCTCGCGCGTGGGGATCCCGCCGGGGAGAACGCAGGTGACCTTCGCCCGCCCCTTGAGCTCGCTCCAAAGCCCCGCCATGAAGTATTCGAGCGCCTTTTTCGTTGCACTGTACAGCGCAAAATAGGGCATCGGGGTGGAGGCGGACATGCTGCCGATGGTGAGGATCTCCGTGTTTCCGTCGAGGGGCGAACGCTTCAGAAAGGCGTTGATGAAGGAGAAGGCGCCCTCTGAATTTACCCGCGTCTGAAAGACGAGCTTTTTCTCGTCGTAGCTTTCAAATGCCATCTGTGTGTCCACGCCCGCGACATAGACGAGGCGGGAAAAGGTTGCGCCCATTCCGTCGGTATATTCAAAAAATGCGCGGCGGTCCTCTTCTTTCGTGAGATCGCATGCGTGAATCTCTATGGGGAGCCCAACGTGGCGGGCGGAAAGCTCTTCCTTCAAGGCCCGAAGCCGCTCCTCGCTCCTGCCCGTTAAAAAGAGCGGTTCGCCCCTCTCGGAGAGGACTTCGCAAAAGGCACGGCCGAGCCCGCCGCACGCGCCCGTGATGAGAGTATATTGCATAATTGCTCCTTTGCAAGCGAAAAGCCCGCAGGATACCTGCGGACTTTCTTGCTTATTCGAGGCCTTCGTTGAGCTTTTGAAGAAGCTCGTCGAGTTCCTGCCCGTGTGCGGCGACCGCCTCCTCCACCGTCTCGCCGTGGGCGAGGGCGCAGCCGAAGCAGTGCATGCCCGCTTCCATCAGAATTTCGGGAGCGTTGGGGTTGAGCTCAAGGCAGTCGGCAATGAGCGTATCCTTCGTGATCTTCGCCATAATATTTACTCCTTTTTGTTTTTTCCACCCTATTTTAGCACACTTTTTTGCGGGAGACAACTTTTTTCATACATTTTTTTCAAAGAGAAAGGAGCCAATAGAGAAGGCCGACGGCCGCCCCCGCAGAGACGCCGAACACGATGATGGGACCTGCGACGATGAACATTTTCGCCGCCATGCCATAGACGTAGCCCTCCGTCTTGAACTCGATGGCGGGAGAGGCGACGGAATTCGCAAACCCCGTGATGGGGACGATGCTCCCTGCACCTGCGTTCTTCCCGATGCGGTCGTAGACGCCGAGGCCCGTCAAAAAGGTTCCCAAAAAGATGAGAATGGCCGAAACCGTGCCCGCGAGCATATCCCCTTCGAGGCCCGCATATTCAAGCATAAAGCGGAAAAACTGCCCGATGGTGCAGATGAAGCCCCCGACGAGGAAGGCGCGCAGACAGGTCTTGAAATGCTTGGTGGGCGGGTCGAAGGAGTTGACGTAGCGCAGATAGTTGCGGTTATAGTTTTCGCGTGATTTGCCCGTCACGGCCGTATATCCTCCGCCCTCGATTCGGGGAAGCAGGTCTCCCGCTCCTCCTTCTGCCTGCCGAGCGGATCGCTTTTTACCTTTTTCATACCCTTAATTTGGGGTTTTACGCGTGTTTTTATACCACATGAAAATATTACCCGCGCAGGTGTGCGAACTGCAAAGTTCATCGTAACGAATCCAGAGGCACCCCCACCCGTCACGGCTTCGCCGTGCCACCCTCCCCCTCAAAGAGGGGTAGGGCCTACCCCTTTTTAAGGGGGAGGCTCCGCCGTCAGGCGGTGGTGGGGGTTGACAAACGCGGGGCAGCATGACGCTGGTGACCCTTGGACTGGTCGAGCGTCATTCTGAGCAGATAACGTTCATAAGACTTTCCGACGGGACAACTCTCCGAAGAATCCCCCAAATGAAAACGGACTTCGTAGTTCGGGATGCTTCGAGGATAGGCCGCCGTGGACTACGTAAAACAGTTCGGCTCAGCATGACGCGGGTAACACGACGATGTATTGCGTAGCTTATACGCGTTTCGCTTACTTCACATACGAGGCAAGCTGTTCGTACAGGGTCTGGTAATACTCCCCCAGGTAACTGCGGGCGAGGGTGTCCATCCCGTACGCATCGAGGCGGGCCTGCGGGTTCGTCGTCACCTGCATGTAGTAGTTCCTTACGACGAGATATCTCTGCGAAAAGCTCAGATTGTAGTTGGGGTTCTCGGGGTAGCGGTAGGGTCCGAATTCATTCTCCTCCGAGCCGATGCTCTCATAGGCGAGCTGCTGCAGAAGGTCCTCCCTGATCGCCTCGATCTCCGCATCCTCCTGCGCACGGATGCGTGCCTCCTCCTTTTGGCGGACGGAGGAACGAAGGTTGTCCTTCCCGAGCAGAAGATAGAAGAGTGCCGCGACGGCGTCGTCCGCCTCGGCGACGGCGTTGTTTTTCCGCACCTGCGCGGCGCGGACCATGGCGCGCTGGACGGCGTT
Organism: uncultured Clostridia bacterium; assembly: GCA_947589585.1. Lineage (GTDB taxonomy): Bacteria > Bacillota > Clostridia > Christensenellales > Borkfalkiaceae > Gallimonas. Next base: position 3,024 of record CANQCA010000061.1, on the reverse strand, counting down.
CAGGTCTGCAAATTGGGGGTCCGTGAGATCGATGATATCGATTGTCATGCGCCTTCCTCCCTGAGTTTGAATGTGAGTGCGCGGATGGAGATGGCGGGGTCGGTGCTCTCCACGGCGACGACGATGTGCTCGATGGGTTCGGTGTGGCGGAGCTTCGCCCATTCATAGGCTTTGAGGGCATACGCCCCCTTCCGCTCCTTGGCCTCCACGGTGAGGGTGAAGGCCCCTTCCCCCGCGAGGGCGATGCTCTCGAGCACATATGTTCTCGCCCGCTCGGGAAGATCGAGCTCGGCACGGATGGCTGCCCGGAACACGCCTTCCTGTCCCTCTGCCGCCCGATAGACGGCGTCGGCCGTGGCTGCGAAGAGGGCGTCGTCTTTTGCCGCCAGATGCGTTGCGGGAAGGTCGGCGAGGTATCGCTCCCCCGTCTCGGGATCAAAGACGAACACCCCGCGCTGCCCCGCATACTCCGCACAGGCGAAATACAGCCCGCCGCAGGATGCCGCGCTCGCGGGAGAAGACAGGGAAAGGCCTTGCTCGGGATCGGCCATGCGCGCTTGGCTGCCCTCGAGGGTGCAAAGCCCCCGCTCCGTCCAAAAGACGATGCGCCTTCCGCACGTGGCGATGCTGCCCTCTATGATGCTTCCGCCGTCGAATTTTACTTTGGAAAAGGAAAAATAGAGGTCGTTTGCGTCTGCACGGAGGAGCAGGATCGCCTTCTTCCTGAAGATGACGAGCGTATCCCCATAGGGAATGAGTGCGAGGATGTCGCCGTCGACGTCGGAGAGCGCGATCCTGCCCGTGTCCCTCTCCTCAAGGGAGAATTTCTCGGGCTCGAGCGGGGCGGAATAGGACAAAACAGAGCCCTCGGCGAGAAAGAGGCGTTCGCGGAAGACGGCCCCGACGCTCGCGGGGCCGAGGCCGGGCACATAGACGGGGGCGCCCTCCCTGAGCGCATGCCCGCCCGCATCGCCGAAGACGTAGTCCGTGCGCACGCCCTCCTCCGGGCAGAAGGTCACGGCGGCGCGAGGGATGTATTTGAGAAGGTAGAGGGTGCCCGTTGTAAGGTCGCGCACGCAGCCGCTTTTGAGGACGGCGTAGGCGGCCGCGGAAGAGGCGAGAAGGGCAATGGTGCCCTCCTCGCGGTCGCAAACCTTGCAGAACTTCACCCCGGCCGTGAGTGCGCCGCACCGCTTTTGGAGCCCGACGGGAAGAAAGCTCGCCCTCGCCGCGAGATCTTCCCCCGTCAGGCGGAGCACATAGCGGCTGGGCTTATGATAGGCGGCGCTCATGCCCACCTCCTCGCGCGAAGGGAGAGCTTCGCATCGCTCCCGCGGAAGATGCCGACCGCGCTTTTATATCGCTCTTCGAAGAGCTCCGCCTCGGCGTACTGCCCATGGGAGAGAAGATAGCGCGAGGAAGTGCCGAGCGCGAACATCTGCAAGGTGCAGCCGATCCCGCACTCCAACTCGTCCGAAAGCGACTTCTCCTTAGGCGAAAAGGTGTATTTCACTTCCACCTCTCCCCCCTCCCAATCTATCTCGATATGGTCGGGGTAGAGCTCAAACGGGATACCCATGCCCGAGGGAGAGCATACAGACAGGATATTTACAGGCGGCCTTTGAAGGGAAGAGAAGGGGATCTTTTTCCCAAGGGGCGCGGCGCTCTCTTTTGTCCGCAGCGGGAAGGGGCCCGCCGCCAATTCGCTCTCCACATAGTGGCAGCAGGCGATGAGAAGGTCGACCTCGCCGCCGGCTTCTCCCCTTCGCGCCTTTGCGGCAAGATCTTCTCTTGCGAGAAGATCCGCCGCGGCCGCAACGACGTCTTGTACATGAATCGGCATGCAGCCCTCCTTATTTACGCCTCTTCGATCCCCGAGAGCATTGCCTGCCCGCCGGGGCGGTAGCACATGAGGTCGGCGTATTTGACGAGCGTGGCCGTATAGATCGGCTTGCCCGCGATCTGATGCAGGATCTTGCCGTCCTCCCCTTCGAGCCACTGCCAATCGCACAGCTGATGGATGGCGAAATCGTCGGTGTTGAGAAGATACATGGTCCCCTCGGGGCAGAACCTGTCGGCGACGACGGGGATGCCGTTGAAGGAGAGGGCGCGGAAGCCGCCGTCGAGCACCATGGGTTCCATCGTACGGAGGGAGGCCATCGCATTGAAGAGCGCCCTGCGCACCCCCCACGAGCAGACGATGAAGTTGATCTTCGTGCCCGTTCTCTCCTCGAGCTCGTCGATGGCTTCCTGCAATTTCATCTCGGTGATCGCCCCCACTTCCGTCTTGATCGTGGGCTTGAGCCAAGGGTTGCTGTCGCGGGAGAGGCCGTAGATCGTGCCCGAATCCTTGAAGATTGCGCCGAGGCCGGTGAGCTCGTAGTCGCGCGAGCCCTGCAGGGTGAGGACGTAGTCGGTGGGAGACGAGATATTCGCGCCCGAGAGGGTGATGGACTTCGTCTCGTAGTCCACCTTCTCGACCGATCTCGCCGTGGCGGCGATGCTGCCGCCCGCGTTGTAGACGTTGACGAGCATGCCCTCTGCAAGGTTGCGGACGGAATCGACGTGGTAGACGCCGCCGTCCGCACTCTTGATGGTGGCGAGCTTTCCCGAGCCGTCGCCGAAGAGCATTCTGCCGAAGTTGAAGGTCGCACTGTCGAGGATGCCCTTCATCTCATCGTTGAGAAGGCTTACAAAGGCGCCGTCGTTGGTGGCGGAGGCGCGGATGGCCTTATCGCTGATCTCGATGGTGCCGTATAAATTTTTGAGCGTCCCCGTGAAGAGGGCGTAGCGGTTGTTGGCGGGGGTGGGCAGATCGCCCGTTTCGCTGCCTGCGCCGATGCCCCCGTTGATGCCGTGGCGCACGAGTTTTTTGATATCCTTGCCTGCGATATCCGCCGTCGTGAGGCGGAAGCGGGAAAGAAGGGGCGAGATGCTCTTATTGAGCTGATCGGTGAGCGCGGGAAGGTAATAGGTCTTGAGCGCGCTGTCTGCCGTTGCGGTCGTGATCATGGTTTTGTTTCC
>CANQCA010000060.1 GCA_947589585.1 uncultured Clostridia bacterium | reverse complement strand
AAGATATCGTGCGGGGCGACCTGCTCTTCTTCACCAATGCCTCGCGCTTTTCTAAGACGGGGATCGAGCGCGTCGGGCATGTGGCGCTCTATCTCGGCGGGAACTACATTCTACATACCGCCTCCGACTATGCCAAAATCGAAAGTATCTCTTCGGCGCGGTGGAACTACTTTCTCGAAGCGCGTAGGGTCTTATGAGCAGTTAGCGATGACCCCGTTTTCATACAACACGTCGGCAAGGCGGGCGAACGCAATGGGTGAAAGCGTCTCGCCGCGGATACCTTCGCCGATCCCCGCCTTGAAAAGCAGTTCCTTCGCCCGTTCGCGGGGAAGATGGAAGGCAGAGATGAGGTTGTTCTCGAGCGTCTTTCTGCGGGATGAGAACGCCGCGCGGACGGTCTCGCGGTAGGCCTTCTCGCTCTTTGTGGGGATCCTGCCCTCTTCGAATGCGATGTGCACGACGGCGGAATCCACGTTGGGGCGGGGGTAGAACATCGTCCGCGGGACCTTGCGGGTGATGCGGGCTTCCCCTTTTAAGGCGATCGCGGCAGTGACTGCGCCGTAGTCCGCCGTGCCCGCCTTTGCAACAAAGCGCGCGGCGACCTCTTCCTGCACCATCACGGTGACGCTTTGGCAGCGTTTCGCCTCTTCGACGAAGCGCATCAGAACGGGCGTGGTGATGTAATAGGGCAGGTTGGCCACGACATGGTATGACCCGAGCTCTTCTTCGAGGGCGGGAAGGTCGCTTTTCATAAAGTCGCGGAAGATGATTTCGACGTTCTCACAGCCTGCAAGCGTCTCGGCGAGGACGGGCTGCAGGCTTTTATCGATCTCGAAGGAGACCACCTTCTTCGCCCGCTCCGAAAGCGCCCGCGTGAGCGCGCCCGCGCCCGCTCCGATCTCGAGCACGGCGGCAGATCCATCGACGCCCGCATCCTGCACGATGGCGGAAAGGAGATTTGCATCCGTCAGAAAATTCTGCCCGTACTGTTTTTTGAATGCGAAGCCGTTTTTCATCAGAATCTCGCGCGTTTCCATGCTTTTCCTCTTTTAAGCGAAGCCCCCGCCGCACATACTGCGGGTGAGGGCAACGCCCCTGCACATAAGATAAAGAAGCCGAAGCAAACTTCGGCTTTTTTCATTATACCATAGCATAAAGCGCTTGGCAAGCTTTATGCGGCAAGAACGCTTTTGAGCGGCAGAAAATACTCTCCGCGTTGCAGCGCGGCAAGAAATTCTTCCTCGGAAACTTCCCCCAAATACTCCCCGTTCTCAAATAAAATGAGGGTGAGATAGCGATCTTCGCGCAGGAAACGGATGGCATCCTGCACCGTGGCTCCCCCCTCGATCGCGATGCGCCGCTCCTCCACGCCGCGCAAAAAACGCTTTGGGGAGAAGCTGATGCGCCCATAGCTTCCTCCGCCGAAGGCGCCGAAGATCAGCAGGAGCGAGAAGGCGAGAGCGGAGAAATTGGGCGCGGAGAAACAGCTCCACACGAACAGCCCCAAAACGCCGAGGGCGATGAGAAGGCTCACCGCGCCGCAGACGATCTTCGCCCGCTTCTTCCCGATGGGCTCAAAAAGAAGGCGCAAAATTCTGCCGCCGTCCAAGGGATATGCGGGCAGAAGATTGACAAAAAACAGGGAAAAGGACACGCTTGCCGCGAGCTCGGTGAAGGGATAGGTCTCGGGATACAGCCACCAGAGCGCGAGAAAGAAAAGGCCCGTCGCGAGGTTCGCAAGCGGCCCCGCGATGAGCACTGCGAGCTCATTGCGCCTACCCATGCCCGCGATGTCGCCCGAGATAACCGCTCCGTAGGGCATCAAAACGACCTTATCGAGCGCAAAGCCGAACCGCCGTGCGACATAGGCATGGGCACATTCATGTTCGAGCGCAGCGAGGACGGCGGCAAGGAAGAAAAAGATCTGTCCGAAGATCGCCGCGAATATCCCCGCTGCAAAGAACATCGGGTGCACCCGAACTTTCAGCTTAGCTCCATGCAAGGCTGCCCTCTGAGAGCGCAACGTTCTGGATGACATTTTCACCGTCGTAGAAGATGACGTTCACTGCGCCGTCCCCGTCCGTATAGCCGAAGGGAACGCCCGGGCGGATCTTTTCACCTACTTCATGGCCGACGTCGTCGAGCCCGCTTATCACCGTCGAAAAGCTGTCCGAATGGCGGATGCGGACGGTGAACCCCGTGCTCGCCGTGCCGCTCTTGGATTCGATCACGCCCTCTGCGGGAACATAGACGACGGCGGGCGCCGTGAAGCTCAGAAGGCCGCTCTCAGAGACGGTCACTTCCACATTGGCATCGTCTGCGACGACGGGCGAGAGGGTGAAGTCGGCATACGTTCTCGTATCGGTCGCCTCGGCCGTATTCCCGCGGAAGAGCCCGCGCACTGCCGTGTTGATCGCACTCGTCGGCATGAGCAGGTTGGTGATGAAGATGGTGGCGCACAGAAGGACGACGGCGACAAGCTCGATCGCAAGCACCCTTCTCGCATTGGAAGGACGCTTGGGCCGCGCGCCGTATTCGCGTTCGATGGTCTTACTTTCTGCAAAGGCGGGATCGCTCGCATCCATGCGCTCGTTGACTTCCTTCACGAGCTGATCGGAAAGCCCTTCTTCTTCCTTCCACTTCTTTTTCTTCTCCCGTCTCGTGACGGTCACCGTCTCGACGGGGATCTCGAGCATCTCGGCATAGCTCAATTCATCATTCATAACTCACCTCTTAAATTTTCGTTGGGGGCTTTTTCGCCCGAGCTATAACAATGTATGCCGCTTGCCGCGCGTTTAGAAGAAAAAATCGCTGTCGAATGAACCGCTTCCTCGGCGAATTATGCTACCGCGTCATGCCAAGGCGAGCGATGGGGCTATCGCACAGCATCAACTCTTGACTTTTGCGAGGGCTTCTTCTATAATAAAGATATGAACGTCTATCTCGATCATGCGGCGACGACGCCGCTCCTTCCCGAAGTTTTCGAGGCGATGAAGCCCGCCCTTTGCGCCGACTTCGGCAATCCCGACTCCCTGCACGCCTTCGGAAGGCGGGCGGCCGCCTACGTGACGGACGCACGCGACCGCATTGCAAGCATCTTGGGTGTTTCCCCTGCAGAAGTCTTTTTTACCTCGGGCGGGACGGAAGCGGATAACTGGGCGGTGCGCTGTATGGGCGAGGGCGACCTTCTCCTCTCCCCCATCGAACACGCGGCGGTGCGAGAAGCCGCTGCTTTGCGCGGGGGAAAGGTTTTCACCTGCCCCGTGGGAGAGGACGGGATCGTTACCAAGGCGCATTTCGGGCGTACCATGTCCGAGGGGATGGGACTCGCCGCCGTGATGGCCGTGAACAACGAGACGGGGTGCGTTCAGCCCATCGAAGAGCTTGCACGTGCCACCCATGCCCAAGGTGCGGCGCTTTTTTCCGACTGCGTGCAGGCGGCTTGCAGCCAAGATCTGAAAAAAATTGCATCTTTTTGCGACGCGCTTTCTCTGAGTTCCCACAAGGTGGGCGGCCCCAAGGGTGCGGGCGCGCTCATCATAAAAAAAGGTGTAAAAATTAAGCCCCTCATCGTGGGGGGCGAACAGGAGAGAAGGCTGCGCGGCGGCACCCTGAACGTGCCCGCCATCGTCGGGTTTGCGAAGGCTTTGGAGCTTGCACAGGGCCGGCGGGAAGAGTTCTGCGCGCATACGGGGCGGCTTCGCGACCTCTTCGAGGAGATCGTCTGCTCCGGACTTAAAGAGCAGGTGCGGATCGACGGAGAATGCCGCGCGCCCAATATTTCTCATATGACGTTTGAAAACGGGGGCGAGGCGCTGCTTTCTCTTCTCGATCTTCACGGCGTCGCTGCGTCGGGGGGCGCCGCCTGCTCGGCCCACGCCGCCCTTCCCTCCCATGTGCTGACGGCGATGGGACGATCGGAGGGGGAGGCCAAAAAGGGCATCCGCTTTTCCTTCGGGCTCTCGAACACGGAGGAAGAAGCCGTCTTCGCCGCAAAAACCGTCGTAAAGTGCGCAAAAGGGTGAGTGGCGGTAAGCGTCATTCTGAGGCATTACCCCTTGGCGCCTCCTTGAGGGGTAGGGCTTCCCCCTTTTTAAGGGGGAAGCAGTCACCGCAGGTGGCTGATGGGGGTTTGCTTCCAATCACTTGCGCGAGCAGGGTCCCCCTGCGCTGCGCGACTCAATTTGCTAAGCCACCGCACGCTTACTGTTTTTGAGAACAAAAAAAGCTCCGCGGGCGACGGAGCTGAGAGATGTTCAAAGTTAACCCCTCACGAAATTTTGTTTTGCGGAGTTCGGACTTCGCATGAGGGGATTCTCTCGGGGCGTTGCCCCTCGGAATGACAGCGTAATCCCGCGCAAAACAAAATTTGTGAAACAACTTCCAATCACATGCGCGAGCAGGGTCCCCCTGCGCTGCGCGACTCAATTTGCTAAGCCACCGCACGCTTACTGTTTTTGAGAACAAAAAAAGCTCCGCGGGCGACGGAGCTTTGAGATAATAAATATTAACCCCTCACGAAATTTTGTTTTGCGATGTTTGGACTTCGTTTTAGGGGATTCTCTCGGGCTACGCCCTCGGAATGACAGCGTAATCCCAAGCAAAACAAAATTTGTGAACTTATTTACGACCAGTCGACGACGTTCACCCACTTTGCGAGGAACTCCTGCTCTTCGGGCTTTTTCTTCACCGACTGCGAACAGGCGACGATGGGCAAAATGCGCTGGACATATTGGATGGACGTGTCCGTCTTCTCGCAGTAGAGCTTCAAATATTTCTCTGCAAGCTCGTCCTTTTTTTGTAACTTAAAAATGAGATAGGTGCGGGCGGCGTCCGCGGAGCCGTTGCCCTGCGTCGCGTGCGACCAGTCGATGATATAGGGCGTGCCGTCCTTCGTGATGATGACGTTGCTCGGCTGGAAGTCGCCGTGGCAGAGCTTCTTGTGGCGGGGAAGGCCGTCGAGACGGACGTGAAGATCGTAGCGCACCGTCGCGGGGAAGGCACTCGCCGAAATTTTGGCGTGCATCTTATCGCGAAGATGGCCTAAAAGCGGCACCTTTTCCTTGCTCATGCGGACCTGAAGATCAACGAAAAATTCGAGGTATTCGTCCGTCTTTTCGGGGTGCTTTTTCATGAGCTCTTCGAGCGTTTCCCCCTCGATGAACTCCCACGTGAGCGACCACCTCCCGCCGATCACGGAGACCTCCAGAACCTTGGGAATGTTGAGAGAAGTCGCCTCGACGCGCGCCTGGTTGAGCGCTTCGTTCAAAATATCCGCCTTGGAAAACATCGTCTCGTCGAAGGATTTGATGAGGCGGTTGCCGTCGCGGTAAAGTTTTTTGCCCGTGCTCTCATGAATGAGTTCCATAATTTCCCCCTCGGCGAAAGGCTGATTGCCCTCGCCTTACCTCGTATTATACCCGAAAAAGAAGGGTTCGTAAATAGTTTTTGGGAAAATTCTTTCGCGCGATTTATTTTTTACAAAATAAATCGCGCGAGGAAATGGGCGTTTACGGCTTAATGTATTTGTCCTCTTTGCCGTTTCATCCGACAATAAGGCGACAGGGCTCGCCAACTTGGGGCGCCCACGGCGGAAGTCAATTCCGCCTAAGGCAAATCATTGGAATTTCTCCCCCATCCGTCACGGCTTCGCCGTGCCACCCTCCCCCTCAAAGAGGGGTAGGGCCTACCCCATCCATGGGGGAGGCTCCGCCGCAGGCGGTGGTGGGGGGCTTCATTCTCAATTCGTCAAGCCAAGCCGCGCGTACGCGCGCGAAGCATCACTTTTTATAATGTGGGCACCCTTCGACACCGCTCAAGGTGACGTGATTAGAGTTCCCCACCTCAGTCACTAAAGTGACAGCTCCTCCCGAGGGAGGAGCTGTTTTGGACTGCGTATTTCGGGATCCTTCGAGGATGGGCCCTTTCGGACATGGTATGGCGTAATCGCCTCAGGATGACGCGTTACTCATCCTCGTCTTCGCCTTCGTCGGCGCCTTCATCCGCTTCGTCGTCGTTTTCAACTTCATCGGGTTCGGCGGCGTCCTCTGCCGCCATCTCCTTTGCGTCCTCGGCGAGCTCTTCTGCCGAAAGGTCGGCTGCCGTCTCTTCGGGCGCGGTGACTTCCTCTTCCTCGTCCATTTCCGTCACGGCGACGGTGGCGACAATGCCTTCGCGCACGTTCATAAGGCGCACGCCGCGGGAGGCTCTTCCGATGACAGAGATATCCTTCGCGTGCATTCTGATGATGATGCCCGCGCTCGTGACGAGCAGGATATCGTCGCTATCCGAGACGAGCTTCATGCCGATGAGCGCGCCCGTCTTCTCGTTGAACGTGCCCGCTTTGATCCCCTTGCCGCCGCGCGAGGTGACGCGGTAATCGGCGGGATCGGAACGTTTCCCATAGCCGAGCTCGGAGACCGTGAGGATCTCGTAGCCCTCTTTGAGCACGATCATGTCCACTGCTTCGTCGCCCTCGCTAAGTCGCATCGCGCGCACGCCGACAGCCGTTCTGCCCATGGCGCGGACCTTGCTCTCGGGGAAGCGGATGCACTTGCCCGATCTGCTCGCGACGACGATCTCGCCGTTTCCGTCTGTGAACTGCACGGAGATGAGCTCGTCCCCTTCGGCGATCTTGATGGCGATCTTGCCGTTCTTCATGATGCGGTCGAACTCGCTCGTCGCCGTCTTCTTGATGACGCCCTTCTTCGTCGCCATCACAAGATAGCCGGTGCCGTTGGCAAGGACGGGCAAGATCGCCGCGATCTTCTCCCCCTGTGCAAGCTGAAGAAGGTTGACGATCGCCCTGCCGCGGGCCTGCTTATTCGCCTCGGGGATAATGTAGCCCTTCATGGCGTAGACCTTGCCGAAGTTGGAGAAGAAGAGAATGTTGTTGTGGGTGGAACAGACGAACATCTGCTCCACGAAGTCCTCTTCCTTGGGCTTGTGCCCCGTGACGCCCACGCCGCCCCTGTGCTGTGCCTTGTATTCGGTGAGCGGAATGCGCTTGACATACCCGCCGTGCGTCATGGAGATGACGACGTCTTCCTCGTCGATGAGGTCCTCATCCTCGATGTCGCCGTAGTCGACGGAGATCTCCGTCTTGCGCTCGGAGGGGTATTTTTCTTTAATGGCGAGAAGGTCCGCCTTGATGATCTCCATGACGCGGCTCTCGCTCGCGAGAATGGCTTTGAGATCTGCGATGGTCGCTTCGAGCTGGGCGAGCTCCTCTTGGAGCTTTTCCACTTCGAGGGAAGTGAGGCGTTGCAAACGCATCTCCAAGATGGCGTTCGCCTGCTTATCCGAAAGCTCGAAGGAGGCCTGCAATTTCGCCGTGGCGTCGTTTTTATCCTTGGATTCCTTGATGATGCGGATGACTTCGTCGATATTGGCGAGGGCCAAGACGAGCCCTGCGACGATGTGGGCGCGCTCCTCCGTCTTGTTGAGGTCGAACTTCGTTCTGCGGACGATGACTTCCTTCTGGTGTTCGAGATAGTAGTAGAGGATATCGCGGATATTCAAATACTTGGGCTCGGTGCCGTTTTCGACAAGGGCAAGCAGAATAATACCGTCCGAGATCTGCAAATTGGTGTGCTTGTAGAGGGTATTCAAAACCACCTGCGCGTTGGCGTCCTTCTTGCATTCGATGACGATGCGAAGCCCCTCTCTGCCGCTCTCGTCGCGGATATCCGAGATGCCCTCGATGCGCTTATCCTTGACCATGTCGGCGATCTGAATGATGAGTTGGGCTTTATTCACCTGATACGGGATCTCGGTGACGACGATGCGGGAGCGCGCATTTGCGCCCGTGCCGTGCTCTTCGATCTCGCACTTGGAGCGGATGACGATGTTCCCCTGCCCCGTTCTGTATGCCTTGCGGATACCGCTCCTTCCCATGATGACGCCGCCCGTGGGGAAGTCGGGCGCGGGGATATAGTCCATGAGCTCATCCACCGTGATCTCGGGGTTATCGATCATGGCGACGGTGCCGTCGATGACTTCGCCCAAGTTGTGGGGCGGGATGTTCGTCGCCATACCGACGGCGATGCCGTCCGAGCCGTTCACGAGGAGATTGGGGAACCTTGCGGGAAGCACGGCGGGTTCCATCTCGATGCCGTCGAAGTTGGGGAAGAAGTCCACCGTCTCCTTGTCGAGGTCGCGAAGCATCTCGGCGGCGAGCTTTGTAAGGCGCGCCTCGGTATAACGCATGGCTGCGGGCGGATCGCCGTCCACCGAGCCGAAGTTTCCGTGCCCGTCTACAAGGGGAAGATTGATGGTGAAATCCTGCGCGAGACGAACGAGGGCGTCGTAGACGGAGCTGTCGCCGTGCGGGTGGAATTTACCCATGACGTCGCCGACGATACGCGCGCACTTGCGGTACGCCTTGTCGTTGTAGAGCCCCATCTCGTGCATCGCATAGAGGATGCGGCGGTGGACGGGCTTCAA
>CANQCA010000059.1 GCA_947589585.1 uncultured Clostridia bacterium | reverse complement strand
GGTGCGGATTTCTGCCTTCGCAGACTTACAAATTATACCATAGGTATAAAATATTTGCAACTTGTTTTTATGGGTGATTGTGAATTTTTTCGGGGAAATGAAAAGAAATCGGGGGAACGGGAAACGAGGGAATAAAAAGCCTTCCCCACTCGGGGGGAAGGTGGCACGGCCGCCTTTGCCGTGACGAATGGGGGCATAATGTGGAATGAACCCCCACCCATCGCCTGCGGCGACACCCTCCCCCTTGGAAAGGGGTAGGGCTTATTTTCGGACTTCGTATAAGGGGATTCTCTCACCCGCAGAGCGGGTTCGGAATGACATGTTTCCCTCGGACATGGTATGGGCGTTTTCGGTCAAAGAATGCGCTCACCGCTTATACGCGTTTCTCATTCAATTCGCATTCAGAATATCTTCGATCTTTTTAAGTAGCTCTTCTTTTCCGTCGGCGGTCATGCCCGAGACGGCGAACACATTTCCCTCTCCGAGGCCGTAGGCATTGGCGACGGCGCGTACCCGCTCCTTAGCCTTCATGCGGGAGAGTTTATCGCTCTTCGTCGCGATGACGGTGAACGGGATGACATGGTAGTTCAGAAATTCCACCATGGTGAAGTCGTCCTCCGAGGGGTCGCGGCGGATATCCGATAGCAGGAAGACATGGGCGATATGCTCTTTTTTTGCGAAAAAGGCATCCAGCGTCTTCGCCCATTTGAGCTTTTCCTCCTTGGAGACGGAGGCATAGCCGTAGCCGGGAAGGTCGGCGAGCAGGAATTCGCCGAAATCGAAGTAGTTGACAAGCCGGGTCCTGCCGGGGGCGGCGCTCGTCTTGGCGAGCCGCTTCTGCCCCGCGAGCATGTTGATGAGCGTGCTCTTGCCCGCATTCGATCTGCCGCAGACGGCGATCATGGGCTTATCGGGCGTGATGAACTGCTTCTCCGTCGCCGCCGATGTAATAAATTTTGCCCCGTTAATGCGCATAGGAGAGCCCCCTCACGGCGTTTTGGAAGACTTCATCCACCTCTGTGACGGGAATAAAATGCAGGTTTTTCTTGATCTCGGCGGGGATCTCCTCGACGTCCTTTTGGTTCTCCTCGGGAATGATGATATCATGGATGCCGATGCGGTCGGCGGCGAGCGCCTTTTCCTTGAGCCCGCCGATGGGAAGCACCTTCCCGCGCAGGGTGATCTCCCCCGTCATGGCGATATCCCGCCGTACGGGCAGCCCCGTGAATGCGGAGAGGATCGCCGTCGCCATCGTGATGCCCGCCGAGGGGCCGTCCTTGGGGGTCGCGCCCTCGGGAACGTGGATGTGCACGTCCTTCTTCTCGAATTCTGTTTCGTCGATGCCGTACTTTTCGGCGTGGGAGCGGATATAAGAGATGGCGGCGCGGGCGGATTCCTTCATGACGTCGCCGAGCTTGCCCGTGAGAAGGATCTCCCCCTTGCCCTGCATGGCAGAGACCTCGATGGTGAGCGTCGTCCCGCCGACTGCAGTCCATGCGAGCCCCGTCGCGGTGCCGACTTCGTCGTGTTCCAACATATCTCCGTCGTGCAAAAACCGCTTGCCGCCGAGGAACTGTTCGAGATCGTGCACATCGACGACGATCGTCCCCTTCTCCCCCTTTGCGATGCGGACGGCCGCCTTTCTGCAGACGGAACCAATCGTACGCTCCAGAGAACGCACGCCCGCTTCCATCGTGTAGCCGTCGATCATCGCCGCGATGGCCCCGTCGGTTATGAGAAGGTCCTCTTCGCCAAGGCCGTTTTCCTTGCGTTTTTTGGGGACGAGGTAGCGCCGCGCGATCTCCGCCTTTTCCTGCAGGGTATAGCCCGAGAGCTCGATAATCTCCATGCGGTCGCGCAAGGGCATGGGAATGGTGTCGAGCGTGTTCGCCGTGGCGATGAACATGACCTTCGAAAGGTCGTACTCCACTTCGAGATAGCGGTCGCGGAAGGTGGAATTCTGCTCGGGGTCGAGAACCTCCAGAAGCGCGCTCGCGGGATCCCCGCGCATATCCGAGGAGATCTTATCCACCTCGTCGAGAAGGAACACGGGGTTGATGCACCCGGCGCCCTTCATCTCATAGAGGATGCGCCCCGGCATTGCGCCGATGTAGGTGCGGCGGTGGCCTCTTATTTCCGCCTCGTCCTTGAGGCCGCCGAGGCTCATGCGCACGAACTTTCTCCCGAGTGCACGGGCGACGGACTTTGCGATGCTCGTCTTGCCCACGCCGGGGGGCCCGACGAGGCACAAAATGGGCGCCTTCAGCCCTCCCGTGAGCTTGAGAACGGCGAGATATTCGACGACGCGCTCCTTGATCTTTTCGAGGCCGTAGTGGTCCTCTTCGAGCACCTTTTCGACGTCGGAAAGAGCCTCCGTATCCTTGGTCTCTTCCGTCCACGGAAGATCCAGCAGCCAATCTGCGTAGTTGCGCAAAACGGTATATTCGGGGGAAGAGGAGGGCATGCGGTCCATGCGGGCGAGCTCGGAGAGCGCCTTTTCCTCCACGGCGGGGGGAAGATGCTTTGCAAGCAGCCGCTCGCGAAGCTTCACATTCTCCTCGCCTTCGTCGCCGAGCTCGGCGTGGATGGCCTTGAGCTGTTCGCGAAGGTAGTATTCCTTCTGCGCCTTATCGATGCTTTTGCGCACATCCTCGGCGATCTTGCTCTCGAGGCGGGCGATCTCCTTCTCCGTCGCAAGGCAGGTCTCGAGGAGCTTGAGCCGCTCGATGAGGTCTTCCTCGGCGAGGATGCGCTGCTTGATCTCGTCCTTGAGGCGGAGACGGTGCGTGCAGATGTTGATATAGGCGTCGATATCCGCTATGCCGACGAGCGCCCCTTCGAGCTCGCGCATGTTTTTGGGGTCGCCCGAAATCAGATCGCGCACGAGATCCTTCACCGTACGGAAATGCGCTTCCTCTTCCTCGGCGTCGCCGTGGACGGAAGGCATGGGATCGACGATGGCGTAGATGGCGCCGTCCTGCATGCGGAAACCCCGCGCGCGGGCGCGGTAGAGCCCCTCTACGGTGAGGCGGATGCGGTCGCCGGGCAGCATGAGCCTTTGGCGGATGGAAGCGACCGTCCCGATCGGGGAGAGGTCGTCGGGCTCCGGCATATCCTTATCCACCGTCTGGCGGGAGAGGAAGATCTGCGAATCGTGGTAGCTCGCATGATCGAGCCCCGCGATGGAGATCCCGCGCCCCACTTCGAAGGTCGCGACGGTATCGGGAAAGACCACCTGCGTGCGCATGGGTATGACGGAGAGAATGATCGGAAGATTGGGCATATCCATAGTAGTATCCCTCATTTGCGTTTATGTTATTATATCACACGGAAAGAAGGCTTTCAAACGTTTTTTTCGAAAAACAGCGAACGCCCGCCGTGCAAGCACAGCACGGCGGGCGGCCCTTCTTTATTCGGCGGAAAAATCCTCTTTTCCGACCCCGCAGATGGGGCAGGTAAAATCGTCGGGGATATCCTCCCACTTGGTGCCGGGAGCGATGCCGTTGTCGGGATCGCCTGCCGCTTCGTCGTACTCGTAGCCGCACACGTTGCAGATGTATTTCATATCTATACCTCCTTGAAATTTAATTTGCGAAATAATCCTTTGCGATGGCATCGGCGAGAACGTGAAGCTCCCTGCACGTCCCCTCTTTCACGGCGGAAAGGACGGTCACCGTCTCGCCGAGCTTTTCGAGATCCCGCATGCCGCCGAGCACCTCTTCCATGAGCGCACCCGCCTGCGGCGACCAGCTGCCGTTCTCGATGAGGGCGTAGCCGCGCTTCTGCCAAAAGTGCGCCTTCAGATCGATAAGCAGCACTTCCATGGGCAGGAAGATCCCGAGATTGTGGGTGGCAGAGGCAAACACGGCATGCGAATAGCGGAACGCCTCTGCGAGCAGATCGCAGACATGGGTATGGGTAACGTCGTATACCTTGACGAAAACGCCCCGCTCGGCAAGGTCGGCCGCCAGAATGCGGGCGGCATTTTCCGTGTGCCCGTAGATGGACGCGCAAAAGATGGCGACGCCCTTCTCCTCGGGCTCGTATTTGCTCCATGTATCATATTTTTTGAGGTACCATTCGAGGCCGCTCCGCCAAATGGGGCCGTGCAGCGGGCAGATGCGCGCGATGTCGAGCGCGGCCGCTTTTTTGAGCACGTTCTGCACCTGTATGCCGTATTTTCCCACAATGTTGAAGTAGTACTTCCTCGCATCGGGAAGGAACTCCTCCTCGAAATGCACTTCGTCGGCAAAAATGCTCCCGCCGAGGGCGCCGAACGTGCCGAACGCATCCGCGGAGAGCAGCGTCTTCTCCTCCTCGATATAGGTCATCATGACCTCGGGCCAGTGCACCATGGGCGCAAAGATAAAGCGCAGCGTGCGCCTTCCCACGGACATGGTATCCCCCTCTTTCACCAAAAAGACGTTTTCCTCGGTGAACGGGAAGAAATTTTTCAGCATGGATACGACCTTTTGGTTGGTGACGATGCGCGTTGCCGGATAGAGCTTTCGGAAGCGGAGGAAGGTGGCCGTGTGGTCGGGCTCCATGTGGTGCAAAACAAGATAGTCGAGTTTTCTCCCCCCGAGCGCCGCCTCGAGATTTTCCAGGAACGCATCGGCGACGGCGGTATCGACGAGATCGAACAGCACGACGCTCTCATCCTTGAGAAGATAGGAATTGTAACTCACGCCCCGCGAGATGGGGATATGGCTCTCAAAGAGGGTACAGCCGTGATCGCTCGAGCCGACGTAAAAGAAATCTTTGGAAATGGGAATGATATTTTGCATGATTTTTTCCTCGTAAAAGAAATTTTACTATATTTTGCGCGAAAATGCAACCGAACAAACACAAATTTTTTTCATGCGGTCGCAAAATTGATAAAAAGATACAATTATGCGCATTTATATATGCAAACGCCATATTTATACACAAAAAGTTGTAATAAGAAAAACTTTCCCCCGCAAAATCATTGCACAATGCCGTGCGGTATGCTATAATAATGAAACAACCATTCCGGAGGCGGAATATGAAAATTCTCAAAAAACTCTTGCTCATGACGCTCCCGCTCTGCCTGATCGCGGCGGTATGCCTTGCCGCATGCGGGCGGGAAGATATCGATTACGCCGTGACGGTCGTCTGCGAACAGGCGGAGGCGCTCGAAAACGTGCAGGTCACCCTCAAGGCGGAGGACGGGTCGGCCGTGGAAAACGGCGGGCCCAAGGCGCTCACGGACGGGTCGGCCGCCTTCACTCTCCCCGCTGCGACGTATAAGGTCGCCCTCTCGGGCGTTCCCGAGAACTTTTTGTGGGACCCCGCATGGGTGAGCGAGGAGAAGCCGAACGCCACGGTGACGCTCGTCCCCCGGACAGAGGAGACGGAATACGCCGTGACCGCCCTCGACAAAGCGGGCTCCCCCGTGGCGGGCGTCCGTCTCTCGCTGATGGACGGGGCGGGGAACAAGGCGGGCTCCAAGGAGACGGACGGAAGCGGAAAGGCCTCCTTCTCCGCCCCTCCCGCGACCTATACGCTCAGCGTCGATTATATGCCCGAAGGGTACTATACGGCGACAAATACCTATACCATGTCCGCAGATGCTCCTACGCAAACGCTCTCCTTTACCAAGCTTTCACCTGCGGATGAGATCGGGGAAAAGCTCCGCGGCGACTGGAAAGATCTCGGCGGGACGCTTACCCTTTCCCTCGAAGCGGACGCACTCTATTTCAACGATGAAGCGCTCACCGCGTACGCCTATGAGGACGGGCTCGTATTTTGGGCGGGCAGCACCGTCTACATGCTCGCGCCCCCTTCCCTCCCGCTCGATGTGCTCACCCTGACGCAGGGGCAGAGAGAACTTCTCCTCACCCGCGAGGCGGGTCTTGCCCGTCTCACGACGCCTGCGGAGCTCGTCGGGACATGGACGCCCGCCGAGGGAGAAACGGCGCTCTCCTTCCGCGCGAACGGCTTCACCTATGCGGGAAGAGAGGCTTATATCGTGTATATTCCGACGGAAAAGGAGGCAAACGGGGCTCTGCGCTATTACGCCCTCTACGAGGATGGAACAAAGGAGCCCGCCTCCCCCGGCTATTTCACATTCGACTATTTCGAGGACACGCGCGAGGTGTTCATGCCCGGCTGCGAGGCGGCCTTCCGCAAGACGGGCACGGGGACGGCGAACGATCCCGGGGTGCTCGAGCGGCTCGCAGGCGATTATTCCTATACCCTTTCCGCCCTTCTCGACCAATCCGAGAGCGGCGTCGGGTTCAACCAAAGCTGGATGTATGAGGAATACTACCTCATCTATACGGCGGGAAAGACGGACGAGACCTACACCCTCGTCGTCACGGATAACGAGCTCGTTCTCCGCATGGGAACGGGGCTGGATGCGGACGGCGAATTCGCGGAAGTACTTGCCAACTGGGATGCGAACAGTGCGACGACCAACTATGTTCCCCTCACCCTCACGGCGGGCTGCCAATACACCATCGTCCTTTCCAATGCGAGGAGGAGCGCAAAGGAGCTTCCCCCGTACACGGCTACATTTACGATAAAAGAAGGCGCCGCGGCCGCACCCGCGCCCCGCACGATCGACGAGAACTTCTTCGGTATCTGGTATAATGTAAAGGACGAGAACGACCGCCTCGTCATCTCGCACGGGAGCTACCCGTGGGAGGATGATACCGCCGTCTGGAACGGGAAGGTGATGGGATCCCCCTCTTGCGCGGGTGGCACGCTCACGGCCGCGCTCGACGGGAAGACGTGGACCTTCACCCGCGACGAAGCCGCCCTCACGGGAGTATGCGGCGGGGAGACGGCCTCCTTCAGCCTTCTCTCCAAGAACCCCCACTCCGAGCCCATCCCCGCGGCATACGGCGGGCTCTGGATCTGCAGCGCGGAGATCTCCCCCTCGCACAAGACGGAATACCTCTACATCGTGCCCTATTCCTACACGGGCGTCTATCCCGAGATCGAGATCACGGATAACGGCGCCTTCTATTGGATGGGAAGGGCCGCCATCGTCACCGACGCCTCCCTCTTCGGCCTCACGATCGTGATGGACGATCTCGTTTGGGAAGGGTTATACGACAACAGCGGAACGCTCACCGTCCGCCATGAAGATACGGCCTATAGCTTCTCCAAGTCCTCGCAATACGTCAACGACTTTACCCCCTTCATGGGTGAATGGAAGGATGCGAGCGGAGAGCTCCCCGTCTCGATCAAAAAGGATACTTTCATCTTCAACGGGACGCTCCTTGCGGGCAGCGACGGCAGCGTGGATGAGGACGGCAGTCTCATCGAGGTCGCCTCGAAGATCGTTTCCGACGGCAGCGGCAACCGCCTTCTCTTCTGTGTGGAGGGAAGGTTCTATACCCTCGAAAAATCAGATGCGGGGCTGCTCCTCACCTGCCTGAACGCCCCCGACGGTACCCCCTCCGCCATTGCCCTCTCGAAAGCCTGAAGCAAGGTCCCGATAAGCCGCTCCCTTCCAAGGGGGCGGTTTTTTCTTGTGAAAAAAATTTACAAAAATTGTTTTGTATTACCAAAAAAATACAAACATGCAAAAAAATGTGAATATCTGCATAATTTATGCAAATATTTTTAATATTTTTTGTGATTTACGGCATTAAATTTATTGCAATCTTTTGCCTTCTATGATAGAATATGTGTATGGGCGCCGCGCGCCCGTCTCTATTTTGTAAGTTATTTTAGGAGGTCAATATGAAACTGTTCAAGCGGATCATGCTCACAGTGCTCTCGCTCTGCATGGCGCTCGGACTCGTCGGTCTCATTGCCGCATGCGGCATCGAAAAGGCGACCGTCGATTACACCGTCACGGTGACCTGCGCGGAGGAAGCCGCGCTCGCCAACGTGAAGGTCGGGCTCACTACTTCCGAGGGCGGCAATGTCGACGGCGGCGCAGAGAAGGCGCTCACCGCGGGCAAAGCGACGTTTACGGCCGCACCCGGGACCTACAAGGTCGTCCTTTCGGGCGTGCCCGAAACGTATGAATGGAACACGAATGTAACGGTGAGCGAAGCTGCTCCCAATGCAACGGTCGCCCTTACCAAGAAGGCGGTCGAACCCCCCAAGACCGTAGAATACACCGTCACGGTGACCTGTGCGGAGGAAGCCGCGCTCGCCAACGTGAAGGTCGGGCTCACTACTTCCGAGGGCGGCAATGTCGACGGCGGCGCAGAGAAGGCGCTCACCGCGGGCAAAGCGACGTTTACGGCCGCACCCGGGACCTACAAGGTCGTCCTTTCGGGCGTGCCCGAAACGTATGAATGGAACACGAATGTAACGGTGAGCGAGGCTGCTCCCAATGCAACGGTCGCCCTCACCAAGAAGGCGGTCGAACCCCCCAAGACCGTAGAATACACCGTCACGGTGACCTGCGCGGAGGAAGCCGCGCTCGCCAACGTGAAGGTCGGGCTCACCACTGCCGAGGGCGGCAATGTCGACGGCGGCGCAGAGAAGGCGCTCACCGCGGGCAAAGCGACGTTTACGGCCGCACCCGGG
>CANQCA010000058.1 GCA_947589585.1 uncultured Clostridia bacterium | reverse complement strand
ACCCACCTCAATTAGCGACTTTTGTCGTATCTTCCTCGGACATGGTGCGCCCGTTTTTCGTCCAGCGTACAAAAAAGAACGGCTTCGCGCGGAAGCCGTTCTCTTAGACTTATTCGTGGTCCATGACCCAGTAGCCGCCCTCATGCTGCAGAGGGGGGAATGTGGTCCCTTTTTCGAGATAGGTCTTTTCTTCGTCGTGGCTCTTGCCGAACTTATCGTATGCCTTATAGTTGCAGGACATAGGAACGGTTTCGCCGCTTCTGAATTTTTGCATATTTGTTACCTCCCAACTGCAATGTGTGCAGAGGGGCGTTGTTTTATGCACTTGGTAAAAAGTCGCTTTGCGCAAAGATAAGTTCTTCTTTCGCATGGGGAGGGGCATGCATGGCCGAAGTGAGCAAACTTTTCCGCAAAATGCCCTTGAATGCTTGCAATTTTACGGGCTTGGGGCTATAATATTGCACAGTCAGAATATTTACGCGACACGAAGGGAGAAATTATGGAAAAGGAATTCAGGAAGGAGAGCGATTCCGTCGGGGAGCTTCCCATCGACAGCGCTGCCTACTACGGCATCCAGACGCTTCGCGCCAAGGAAAATTTCGAGATCACGGGCACCAAGGTCAGCTTTGCCTTTATGAAGAACGTCGTCCTCATCAAGAAGGCCGCGGCCATCGTGAATAAGTCGTACGGGCTCTTGGATGCGGGAAAAGCGGATGCGATCATCGCTGCCTGCGATGAGATCTTGCACGGCAAGCACAGGCGCGACTTCATCGTCGACGCCGTACAGGGCGGGGCGGGAACTTCTGCCAACATGAACGTGAACGAGGTCATCGCGAATATCGCCATCGAACATCTCGGCGGGAAACTCGGCGATTACTCCGTCATCAGCCCCAACGACGACGTGAATATGGAACAGTCCACCAACGACGTCATCCCCACGGCGGGCAAACTCACCGTGCTCACCTTGGCGAAGGAGCTCCTCAGCGTGCTCGATCGTCTCAACGCCTCCCTTCTCAAAAAGGCGAAGGAGTTCGACGGCATCCTCAAGATGGGCAGAACGCAACTCCAGGACGCCGTTCCCATGCGCCTCGGGCAGGCATTCCACGCCTTCGCGACCTCGATCAAGCGCTCGCGGGACCGCATCGATGCTTCCCTTTCCGAAATGCGCGTCATCAACATGGGGGCGACGGCGATCGGGACCGCCATCAATGCGCGGGAAGCCTATTTCGCACATATCACGGAGGAACTCTCTCTTCTCTCCGGGGAAGCACTGAGCCGCGCGGGGGACCTCTTCGACGGAACGCAGAACGTCGATTGCTTCGCCGCCGTCTCGGGGACGCTTAAAGCCCTCGCCGTCAACCTCTCCAAGATGTGCAACGATTTAAGGCTCATGTCGAGCGGGCCGAGAACGGGCCTCGGCGAGATCATTCTCCCCGCCAAACAGAACGGTTCCTCCATCATGCCGGGCAAGATCAACCCCGTCATTCCCGAGGTCGTCAACCAAGTCGCCTTTCTCGTCATCGGGCACGACGTCACCGTCACGATGGCGGCGGAAGCGGGACAGCTCGAGCTAAACGCCTTCGAGCCCATCATCTTCTATCAACTCTTCGAGAGCATCCGTGCGCTCACGGGCGCCGTGAAGACGCTCTCCGAGAACTGCATCAACGGCATCGTCGCAAACCGCGAACGGTGCACGGAATGGGTGAACAGAAGCGTCGGGATCGTCACCGCGCTCAACCCTTACATAGGCTATCTGAAGGCCGCCGAGATCGCGAAGGAATCCTTGAAGACGGGGGAGAGCATCCGCTCCATCGTGCTTCGCGAGGGTCTCATGGACGAGAAAAAGCTGGATGAAGTGCTCGACCCGCTCCTTCTCACAGAGCCGAGAGGGTAAGGTTCACAAATTTTGTTTTGCTTGAAGGGGTACACGCTGTCATCCCGAGCCGTCAAAGACGGCGAGAGGATCCCCTCATACGAAGTCCAAACTCCGCAAAACAAAATTCCGTGAGGGGTTAAGTATCAACATCTCAAAGCCATTTCGGCCGCTGTACCCGTTTGTCCTCAAAGACATTAAGCGTGCGGTGGCTTAGCAAATGGGGGCGCGCAGCGTTAGTAGAAACCCTGCTCGCGCAAGTGATTGGAAGTTGTTTCGCAAATTTTGTTTTGCGCGGGGGTTACCGCGTCATGCTGAGCCGGATTGCAATTACGCAGTCCATGGCGGCCTATCCTCGAAGCATCCCGAAAATGAAAACTCGGACTTCGTACCCACGGATTCTTCGGAGAGTTGCCCCGTCGGAAAGTCTTATGAACGGTATCGGCTCAGAATGACGCTCGACCCGTCCGTGGGAACCCGCGTCATGCTGAGCAGATTAAGCCCTACGCAGTCCACGGCGGCCTATCCTCGAAGCATCCCGAACTACGAAGTCCATGGGTCAACCGCGTTATGCTGAGGCGAAACGGCTATACCATGTCCGAAAGAGCCCATCCTCGAAGCATCCCAAAAATGAAAACACGGACTTCGTATGCGTGGATTCTTCGGGGAGTCGCTTCCGCGCACAGCCGTATAGACCCGAACGGCTACTTCGCGGTCGGTGACCGCTCGTGCCGACCTTAGTGTACAAATAGAAGCTTCGGTCGGGGCAGAATGACACATATCCCCTTTCATGCAGGTTTTTTCGTTTCAAATTCACATTTGGTTGTTTGTTTTTTTCCGAAAATTATCGTACTTGTTTATTTTGTGAAAAATATAATATATCCTGTACTTTGTTTGACATTTCTCGCGCGAAATGTTAATATAGAAACAATTATAAGAGAAACGCCGAAGAAACGTAAATTTCCGTGTGAAATTTACGGTTTTTGTGCGTTTTCAGCCTGTTTTTCGTTTTTGGAGGTGATTTTTTGTTAAAGACACTTGCAAAATGCATTCGGGAATACAAGATGGCTTCCATCCTCTCGCCCATCTTTGTGACGGGGGAAGTCATTCTCGAATGTCTCATTCCCTTTGTCATCGCCCAGCTCGGCACGGCGATCGAATCGGGCATCGGGCTATGGGGGCCGGGGAACAGCTGGTCCACCCTCGGCGTGGGGCAGTTCGGGCTCATCCTCGTCGCCATGTCTTTAGCCTCTCTTGCATGCGGCGCCCTCGCGGGGGCCTTCTGTGCGAAGGCTTCGGCGGGCTTCGCGAAGAATGTGCGGAAGGACCTCTACTATAAGGTGCAGGAGTTTTCCTTCGAGAATATCGATAAGTTCTCCACGCCCTCGCTCGTCACCCGTATGACGACGGACGTCGGCAATGTGCAGATGTCCTACATGATGATCGTGCGCACAGCCATCCGCTGCCCGCTCATGATGATT
The DNA here is from genome assembly GCA_947589585.1 of uncultured Clostridia bacterium. Lineage (GTDB taxonomy): Bacteria > Bacillota > Clostridia > Christensenellales > Borkfalkiaceae > Gallimonas. The sequence continues at coordinate 5,236 of CANQCA010000058.1, read as the reverse complement.
TTCTCCGTCGTGATGGCATTCGTGATGGGGGGAAACCTCGCATGGATCTTCGTGGGCGTCATCCCGCCGCTTTCCCTCATCCTCTTTCTTCTTATGCGCAAGGCGATGCCTCTTTTCCACAGGGTGTTCAAAAAGTACGATAACCTCAACGAGAGCATTCAGGAGAACATTGCGGGCGCCCGTGTCGTCAAATCCTATGTGCGCGAAGACTTCGAGAAGCAGAAGTTCGACCGCGCCGCGACGGATGTGCAGATCGACTTCACCAAGGCGGAGCGCATCCTCGCATGGAACCAGCCCGTCATGCAGGTCTTCTTCTATGGCGTCCTCTCCTCGGTGCTCTTCCTCGGGTCCTACCTCATCTTCCAAAAGACGGGGCTCACGGTCTGGAGCATCTCCCAGCTCGTCGTCTACGGCATGCAGATCCTCATGTCGCTCATGATGTTCTCCATGTTCTTCGCCATGATCACAATGTCCTTGGAGAGTGCAAGGCGTATCTGCGAGATCCTCGGCGAGGAGAGCACCTTGAAGAGCCCCGAAAACGCCATCCATGAGGTGGAGGACGGCTCCATCGACTTTGAAAATGTCTCCTTCAAGTACTCTGCGACGGCGGAAAAGAACGTGCTCTCGGGCATCGACCTTCATATCCGTTCGGGGGAGACCATCGGCATCATCGGCGGAACGGGCTCCTCCAAGACGTCGCTCGTCAACCTCATCTCCCGCCTGTACGACGTGACGGAGGGGAGCGTGAAGGTGGGCGGCAGGGACGTAAAGGAGTACGATCTCGAATCCCTTCGCAACCAAGTCGCCGTCGTTTTGCAAAAGAACGTCCTCTTTTCGGGTACCATCAAGGATAACCTGCGTTGGGGCAACCCCGACGCCACCGACGAAGAGATGATCGAGGCGTGCAAGCTCGCACAGGCGGATGAGTTCATCCAGACCTTCCCCGACAAATACGATACCTATATCGAACAGGGCGGGACGAACGTCTCGGGCGGGCAGAAACAGCGCCTTTGCATCGCGAGAGCTCTTTTGAAAAAGCCCAAGGTCTTAATATTGGATGATAGCACCTCCGCCGTGGATACGCACACGGATGCGCTCATCCGCAAGGCAATGCGCGAATATATCCCTTCGACCACCAAGATCATCATCGCACAGCGCACTTCCTCCGTCGAGGACGCCGACCGTATCGTCATCATGGAGAACGGCAAAATAGACGCCGTGGGCACCCACGAAGAGCTCCTCGGCACCAACGCCATCTATACCGAAGTGTACACCACCCAGAATAAGGGCGGCAAGGCGGTCTCTTCCCTCGGAGAAATGGGGGAATTGAGCGACGAGACGGGGGAAAATCAAGAAGAAGGAGGGGATAACGATGCCTCCTAAAATGTCTATGGCGCGCCCTGCCCGCGGCGGGCATGCACCGCAGTCTCATACTAAAGCGCCGAAGGGGACCTTCATGCGCGTCGTGAAGTCCATCTTCAAATTCTATCCCAAGATGATGACGATCGCCCTCGTGTGCATCATCTTCAACGCCATCGTCTCCGCTCTTCCCTCCATCTTTATGGAACGCGTGTTCTCCGTCGTCGGCGCGGCGACCGAGCAGGGCGCAGGTTGGGGGGATATGATCACCTTCGAAAACTCGACCTTTGTCGTCGGCGGGGCGATCACCCGTTACATGCTCACCCTTATCGGGCTGTATATCCTCTCGCTCATCGCGACGGGCGTCTACCATCAGCTCCTCGCCATCATCACACAGGGATTTTTGAAGAAGATGCGCGGGCAGATGTTCGACGGCATGCAGGACCTTCCCATCCGCTACTTCGATACGATGAGCCACGGCGATATCATGAGCTACTACACGAACGATATCGACTCTCTCCGCCAGATGATCGCGCAGAGCGTTCCCCAGCTCATCACCTCGGGCGTCATGGTCGTAACGCTGTTTTGCATCATGCTCTACTATAGCTTCTGGCTTGCCCTCATCGTGCTCGGCGGCGTCGGGGTCATCCTCGTCATCACCAAGGTCGTGGGCGGCGGCGCGGGGAAATATTTCCTCGGCCAGCAGCGGGCCGTTGCGCAGACGGAGGGCTTTATCGAAGAGATGATGAACGGGCAGAAGGTCGTAAAAGTGTTCTGCCACGAAGAGGCCGCAAAGCACGACTTCGACAAGGTGAACGATCATCTCTACGACCAGTCCAACCGCGCAAACCGCTATGCGAACATGCTCATGCCTATCCTCGGCAACTTCGGGCATGTGCTCTATGTCATCATCGCCGTCGTCGGGTGCGTGTTCGTTTTGGAGAGCGTGAACAATATCGGCATCATCACCCTGCTCGGCGTCGAGGCGGGCGCCTTCTCCGTCGCGAACATCGTCTCCTTCCTGCAGATGACGCGGCAGTTCTCCAACAACGTCAACCAAGTTTCCAACCAAGTGAACTCCGTCGTCATGGGCCTTGCGGGCTCGGCGCGCGTCTTCGCCCTCATCGACGAGAAACCTGAAGAGGACGAAGGCTATGTCACCCTCGTCAACGTGCGTGAGGGGGCGGACGGAACGCTCACCGAGTGCGAAGAGCGCACGGGCGTTTGGGCATGGCGGCATCCGCACACAGCGGACGGGAGCGTCACTTACACAAAGCTCGAGGGGGATATCCGGATGTCCGAGGTGGACTTCGGCTACACCCCCGATAAGATTGTCCTGCACGATATCTCGCTCTATGCAAAGCCCGGTCAGAAGGTCGCCTTCGTCGGGGCAACGGGTGCGGGCAAGACGACGATCACCAACCTTCTCACCCGCTTCTACGATATCGCCGACGGTAAGATCCGCTACGACGGCATCAACGTGAATAAGATCAAGAAGGGGGAACTGCGCCGCGCGATTGGTATGGTCCTGCAGGATACCAACCTCTTTACGGGCACCGTCATGGAGAACATCCGCTACGGAAAGCTCGACGCGACGGATGAAGAGTGCATCGCGGCAGCCAAGCTCGCGGGGGCGGACGACTTCATCACCCGCCTTCCCGAAGGGTACAACACGATGCTGCACCAGAACGGCGCCAACCTCTCGCAGGGGCAAAGGCAGCTTCTCTCCATCGCCCGCGCCGCCGTCGCCGACCCGCCCGTCATGATCCTGGATGAAGCCACTTCTTCCATCGATACGAGAACGGAGGCGATCGTCCAACGCGGCATGGATAAACTCATGGAGGGCAGAACAGTGTTCGTCATCGCCCACCGCCTTTCCACCGTCAAGAACTCCAACGTCATCATGGTTTTGGAACATGGGCGCATCATCGAGCGCGGCACGCACGAACAGCTCATCGCCCAGAGGGGCAAGTATTACCAGCTCTACACGGGCGCCTTCGAACTCGAATAATTTGAAAAAACAGCGGGGCAGACGGGATTTCTCGTCTGCCCCGTAATTTGTATTTGGCGATTTTCATAAAAAGTGTTGAAAAAGTTTGCGTTCCGTGGTAGAATAGAAACTGCGACACAAACGAATACTGACAGAACAAAGATACAACGGGCATCGGTGTATCCTTATTCCTATGTTCTGTTAGGGTTTGTGTCGCAACAATTCGGGGATACTCGAAGCGGGCGCCTCGGATTGAGGCGTCCTTATTTTTTTGCCCGCAAAATAATTTTACGGAGGTTTTTTATGAAAAAGAAGTTATGGCACATTTTGCTTGCCCTTGCGGCGACATTGTGCCTGTGCTTCGGTCTTTCGGCTTGTAGTTTTGGTGCGATTGGCTCCGTAGACCAAGGCGAACATCAAGGCGGAAGCCAAGGCGGCGGCAGCGGAACGACTCCGTTGGAGCACACCCATACTTTTGCGGCAGGATGGTCGCACGACGAAGAAAAGCATTGGCATGCCGCCACCTGCGGACACGACACGCAGCGGAGCGGCGAAGCCGTACACACCTATGAGAACGGCAAGTGTACAGAATGTAACTATGAGCACGAGGCGCACGTCTTCGGCGCATACGAAAAGACGGAGAGCGGGCATTCGCAGACCTGTTCCGTCTGTGGAAAAGTCGTGACAGAGGCGCACACGTACGCAAACGGCGTCTGCGAAGATTGCGAGTATGAACATGCAAGCCACGCCTTCACCTTTTCCGAAAAGACGGAGATGGGGCACACGGAGACGTGCTCGGCGTGCGGAAAGACCGTGACGGGACAGCACGCTTATGAGAACGGCAAATGTACGACCTGCGAGTACGAACATGCAAGCCACGCCTTCACCTTTTCCGAAAAGACAGAGATGGGGCACACGGAGACGTGCTCGGTGTGCGGAAAGACCGTGACGGAAGATCATACGTACGAAAAAGGGATTTGCTCAGAATGCAATTATGCACATCAAAACCATAATTTCAGTGCAGAAGGCATCTGTTCGGTCTGTGGGACAAATAAACCCTACACCAAGAGCGCGGACGGCACGAAGATCTACTTTGGGGAATATCCGCAGACCCAAGTTACGGACGAAAACGACAGCGACAAGTCGCTCCGCAACAGTTTGAATATGGCGGCGGGAAGCGTTCCTGCGGCGGGCAGCCCCGGCAAGTGGACGGATTACGGCTACTACATCGAGGGCGCCGTGGCCGAGTATATGTGGTATCTCGACACGGAGTATCAAGGCAGCCGTTACCGCGGGGTGTACTTTACGAGCTACCGCCCGTATCGCATAGTAGCGGAATCGTCCGCGGGCACCAGCTCTCAGGATGACAACGGGTACGAGCCGGGAACGGTATATTGGTTCAAATACGAGCCCCTCGAATGGCGTATTTTGAAGGAGAAGGACGGCAGGGCGCTCCTCATGGCGAACATCATCCTGGACAGCCAGCAGTACTACCGTACAGCGTCGGGTTCGACACGTGAGGTGGGCGGCACGGCGGTGTACGAAAACAACTACAAGGAGAGCGACATCCGCAAGTGGCTGACGGAGACGTTCTACGAGACGGCGTTCGATGAATATGCGCAGGAGTTCATTGAAATAACGGAAGTGGATAATAGCGCTGCTTCCACGGAGTATAGCAACCCCTATGTGTGTGAGAACACGCAGGACAGGGTATTCCTGTTGAGCTTTCAGGAAGTTCTGAACACCTCTTACAGGTTCGGTTCAGGCGCAGGAACCGACGCGACACGCCGACTGAAGAGTACGGACTATGCGAAGTCGCAGGGCTGTGCGCAGTCTACGGGAAACGCTTTTCAAGGCAATGGCTGGTGGTGGCTTCGCTCGCCGTAC
>CANQCA010000057.1 GCA_947589585.1 uncultured Clostridia bacterium | reverse complement strand
TTCCAGGGGTTCAACTCCTATTCCCGCTACGCGAACGTCAAGCAGTTCGTCGACATGACAGAGTCTTTCAACGAGGCGGTCCTCGGACATGGTACCGACGGAAACGATTGGCACCTGCATATCGAGGGCGACGAGGACGATGAATTCACCATCCCCGCGGCCGAGTTCACCCTGCCCGCAAACCCCGCCGACGGCGACCTTGTATGGCAGAAGGAAGAGACCAAGGAAGAAAACGGCGTGAGCTATCCCGTCTCCTACAGGGCCGTGTACCGCATCGTTGAGGACGGACAGGCCCAGGAGGACGAAGAGAACGAGGAGGCCGCCCCCGCCGCCGATGAGACGGTGCGCATGGAAGTGACTTCGCAAAAGCCGGGCGCATTCCTGCACTATACCTATCTTCTCGGCGCCTATACGTATTCCGAGGACGAAGAGGGCGGTGCGGCCGGGAAGGTCTTCACCCCCGTTGCAAGCGAGGAGATCAGGCGCGACTACTATATCGTATTCGATGCCTTCAAGGCATATCTCGAGGGGGAAGAGAGCGAACTCGCCTCCTCCACCCTTACCGCCATCGGGACAAAGCTCTCCGAGAGCGGGAATGTCATCACGCAGGATGTCAAAGATCTGTGCACGGGTTATCTCGATGAGATCGGGGCAGATGCGGCGCGGGAATATTACATGGGCCACAAGATGGGCTTTTTGTGGATCAAGAACGTGTGGGAATCGGATGCGACCTACCGCCATCCCGTGCCCACGTCCACGCCCGATGCCGATGCCATCTCCGGAGATAATTATGCCCGCCTCACGATGAAGCTCGAGGATCAGAAGAGCGCCTATAACGGTTACTATATCCTCATCATCCTCTCGATCGGCATGATGATCCTATCGCAGTTCATCACCATGCGCAGCCAAAAAGAGGCGAATAAGTACCAGACGGTGGACGGGCAGGGCGCCAAGACGCAAAAGTTCATGCTCTTCCTCATGCCCCTGATCTTCGGTATCTTCGCATTCATGTACAGTGCGGCCTTCTCCATCTATATGATCGTGAGTTCCTTCCTCTCCCTCGTCGTGACCCTTCTTTGCAATCTCATCCTCGGAAGGATCTTCAAAAAGAAGGAAGATGCGGCGATACAGGAGCGCTACGGCCAAAGGCTTGCATGGAAGGAAGAGGGCAAGAAGCCGCAACAAAAAGGCAAAGACAAGACCAAATCGCGCAAATAAGCGCTTAAGAAATGAGGAAACGCATATGGAATTTCAAGGAAAGACGGTAGACGAGGCGATCGAAGCGGGGCTTACCGAGCTCGGCGTCGCCCGCGAGGATGTTGAGATCACCGTCCTCGAAGCAGGCAAGAAGAAACTGTTCGGTTCAATTCCCGCAAAGGTGGAGATCATAGTCAAGGAGAAGCTCTCCGACGGCGAACGTGCCGTGAAGTTTCTCGAAGGACTCTTCCCCCTCATCGGGATCGAGGCAAAGGCGGTGCTCTCTTCCGAAGAAGAGAAGATCGTCATCGATCTCGAAGGCGCGGCGAAGGGCGTCATCGGGAGAAGGGGCGAGGTCATCGACGCTGTGCAGGTGCTCGCAGGTGCGGTCGCCAACACGGGCAGGAAGGACTATAAGCGCGTCGTCGTCGATTGCGGCAACTATCGCGAAGCGCGGGAAGAGACGCTCAGGAACCTCGCCTTAAAGCTCGCGGCAAAGGCCGTGCGGACGGGCAAGCGCGTCCGTCTTGAGCCCATGAACCCCTACGAGCGGCGCATCATCCACTCCGCCCTTTTAGAGAGCGAAGAGGTCACGACGCGCTCCGAGGGAAAGGAGCCCGCACGCTACGTCGTCATCACCCCCAAGAACATGAAGCCCTATGAGCACCGCGACGGCCGCGGCGGCAAAAAGGACGGCAGGGGCCGCGATACACGCGGCCGCGGCGGCAGAGGCGAACACGGCCGCCCCATGGGCGAGAAGAAGCCCTACGAGCACAGGCAGCTTCCCAAAGAGGATACGCCCGAAAGCTCGGGGACGAGCTTTTCCCGCAGTGGGACGCCCGGCTACAAGAAGGGCGGGTTCTCGGGCTTTTTCGGGACCTATCTCGGCAAGGGCGAAGAGGATGTCTCTTCCCCCAAGACGGAAAATGAGGGCACCATGTCCGAGACAGAGGGTGCACAAACGCCTTCAGACGAAGAATGATCGCAAACAAAAAAAGGACTCTGCCGAATGCAGAGCCCTTTTTCTTTGCTCAGTTTTCTTCAAGCCACTTTTTTGCGTTGGCCTTCGAATAAGCGGTGATCTTTTCCGTCGCGAAGGCGGAAGCCTCTCCGCCGTTCGTATAGAGGAAAAAGTCGCCTTCTGGCGTCTGATACATTGTCGTCTCGTAGCCGGCGGGGTCGCCGAAGTAGCCGCTCGTCACCTTCTTGACGACGGTGGCGGTCTCGGTATCATACGTCTTCGTCTTCGTAGTCTTGACCATAATAACCTCCTCCTTTTCGTTGTACTTCTATTGTAGCGGGTCGGGAAATTTTCGTCAAGAAATGGCGAAAGCTCCTGAAAATTTTTGTTTTTTGAAACAAGTTTTCACTTCCTGCCCCACTCAAAAAATTTTATGTGAAAAAATCACATATTGCCGGAATTTGCACCCTGAAGAAAGGCGCTTTTGCCTCACCCCGCGGGCGACAACGCTTATAAGGCCTTTTGCGAAAGCGCCTCCCCGAAGGATTTCGGCATGCGAAGTACGCAAGACCTTCCCTCAGTCGAAAATTCTCTTGCTGCCTTTTGTATATCTCTTCACGGTCACGCCGTCATTGATCGGGGAATCTTCTCCGTAGGTGTACAGGAAGGAATCCCCGATGGGCGTACGGAACATGAGCAGTCGTACCATAGCTTCCACCTCCCGTTTTTGTTTGCGCCTCTATTTTAGCGGAAGGCAAGAGGTTCGTCAATTAAAATGAAAAGTTTTTTCAAAAATTTTCCAAAGTGTAATTTATTTTCATGTTTAGAACGAAAAATCTTGTTAGAATGTTCATTATGAACATAATTGCTGTGAAATCGGGCGAAGGGACGCGATCGCACGGGATAAGATCTTTGCCATGGAATAGATCATGTTGAGCCGCGTGAGGCTCAGGCAGGAATAGGAAAAGGCGGACTTGGGTGCGACGATGCCGAGGATGCTCACGTCCCCCACCCGCCCGAGGCGTTTATTCGCCCCCGAACCGGGACTGAGCGGGCCGCTCACGACCTTGAGAAGGCCCACGTCCTCTTCCTCCCCCACCGCGGCGTCGACGGCCAAGATCTTGGAAAGAGGATGCGTCTTTTTGAGGAAGCCCTCCATGTAACGCACTTCTTTGGCGGTAATGGGCGTCTTGAGCGTACCATAGACGAAGCCCGAATAGCCTTCTTCCTCGCGCAGCATGGTCCCCACGATGGGGCCGAGGCTATCCCCCACAGCGAGATCGCTGCCGATACACAGCACGACGGGGGGCGCAGAGGAAGGCGCAAGCAATTTTTCAAGCGCCATATATACGCCTGTTTCCGCGAGGGTGTTATAAAAATGAAAAGCGTGATCCATAAAGACTCCGAAAGACAAGTATTTTTCCTTTGCGCCCCACGTTTTTTCAATTCAAGATGGCGCAAAATGCAACGTCTGCGCCCCATATTTTGACAAAAAATATAATTTTTATATGTGGATTTGTCAAAAACGAATGACAATTCGGTGAAGTGGTGATATAATGTAAGAAAAAAAGGAGGTAAAATTATGAATCTGCTTGCTGTTTCTACGGGCCTGATCATCGATATCGTGTTCTTCGTGCTGCTCGCCGTCGGACTCATTCTGGGACTTTGGCGCGGCTTCGTGAAAGGCATCTGCAAGCTCGCCGGTACGATGTTCGCCGTCGTCTTTGCGGTCAGCTTCTGCGTTCCCATGAAGAATTTCCTCGATAAGACGTTTGGTTTGACCGAGGCGCTTGGCGGGACACAGGCCGCAGGATGGGGCGCGATCGCGATCAGCTTTGTCGTGCTCGTCGTCCTTCTGAAGCTCGTGGCGTGGCTTACGGGAAAAGCGGGGACCGCACTCGTGAATAAGTTCGGCGCAGTCAAAATACTCAATAAGATTTTGGGTGCCGTGCTCGGCGTTGCGAAGGCGCTGCTTCTGATCCTCATCATTCTCGCGATCTTCAAGTGGGTCGGCGTTGCATCGATCAACGATTACATCGCACAGAGCTCAGTCGTATCCAAGCTTTTCTTCTCAGATTGGTTCGCGAACGCATTCGTCATCCCCATCTGATTGTGGAAAAACAAAGTGCACTTTTCAAGAAAACTGCTCCCAAAGGGAAGAATTTCCCCTCGGGAGCAGTTTTTATACACAATTTTGCCAACATTTCCACAGCAAGAAAAAATATATGTGGATAAAAGGTGGAAAAAACCTGCACTGAATGTTTCACGTGAAATTGACAAAATCCTTAAAAATTCTGGGGTAGTTTCATGTGAAACATCATTTTGGCCAAAAATTGCCCAAAATTGGCCGTTTTTGCCCTATTTTGGCCCGATTTCTGCCGCCTCGCAAGGGAATTGTGAAATTCTGAAAAACATTCATCAGAACACTTGATAAAAAATCCTGAATGTGATACAATATATCAAGAAGGCCGAGATGGCTCAATTCGACTTTACATGAAGGCTGAATCTACACAATGAAGCTTCACGGTAACCATTTTCACCGAGAAAGGGCTTATTGGTGATGCTTGGCTTGTTCAGAATGGGTTCATGGAGACAAGATTTTTTGAATTCATGTTTACAACTTGTCGAGCAGATACGGTTTGACTTTCTGACGGTTGCAGTTTGCCGTCGCGGATTTCTTTCACATCGAAAAAAATATATAAAGGAGATAGACATTGAGCAAGACAGTAAAGATCATCATCGCGGTGATCCTCGTCGCTGTTCTTGGGATCGGAGCATATTTTGTCATAACCTCGCAGATCAAGAACAGTAAGTACGTCGAGACGTCTGAATTCGATAAATACATCGAAGATCCTCTCGGCGTAGACGGGGAAATCGATGATGAGAAGCAAATCGTTAAGGTCTATATCGACGGGTACAACGTCTACGGTTATACGGATGTAAAGGCGGGTACCTATTCATATTGGACCAACTATGCCAATCTGTACGATTCTGAAGCATTCATGAAGCTCGTGCAGGAGAAGTGGGGCGGGCAATATCATCTGGTATATGATTATGCGAATCCCAATTCGGGCTCTGGATGGAGCACGTTTCTCTATCTCGCAGTCCTCGTCGTCGGAATCGTCATGTTTATCGTGGTCCTTCGTGCCACGACGGGCGGGAGCGGGAAGATCGCAAACTTCGGGAAAACGAAGGCCCGCGTGACGACGAACATTAAAGTTCGTTTCTCTGATGTTGCGGGAGCGGAAGAAGAGAAGGAAGAGCTTGCGGAAGTCGTCGAGTTTCTGAAGAATCCCAAGAAGTTCTCCGATCTCGGGGCGAAGATCCCCAAGGGTGTGCTTCTTGTCGGCCCTCCCGGAACGGGTAAAACGCTCTTTGCAAGAGCTGTCGCCGGTGAAGCGGGTGTACCGTTCTTCTCTGCGAGCGGTTCGGATTTCGTCGAGATGTACGTCGGCGTCGGTGCTTCGCGTGTTCGCGACTTATTTGATCTCGCAAAACGCAATCAGCCCTGCATTATCTTCATCGATGAGATCGATGCGGTCGGGCGGCAGCGTGGAGCGGGTCTCGGTGGCGGTCACGATGAACGCGAGCAGACCTTAAACCAGATTCTCGTGCAAATGGACGGCTTTGAGACGAATGAGGGCATCATCGTGATGGCCGCTACGAACCGTGCCGATATTCTCGATAACGCATTGCTCCGCCCCGGCAGATTCGATCGTCAGATCTATGTGAATTTGCCAGATGTTAAGGGACGTGAACAAATTTTGAAGGTCCATGCGCGCAATAAGCCCTTAGCGCCTGACGTGAACTTTAAGGTTCTTGCGCGTATGACGAGCGGGTTCTCGGGCGCAGACCTCGCCAATCTTCTCAACGAGGCTGCTATCCTGGCGGCGCGTGCTGGAAAGAAGTTCATCGGCAACCTCGAGCTCTATGAGGGCATCAACAAGGTCACGATGGGCCCCCAGAAGAAGAGCCGCGTCGTCACCGAGGCCGATAAGAAGGCCACGGCCTACCATGAGGCCGGTCACGCCATTCTTGCAAAGCTGTGTGAGTACAACGACAACGTGCAGGAGGTTTCCATCATTCCCCGCGGCATGGCGGCCGGCTACACGCTCACCCGCCCCGAGGATGACGACAGCCGTTACACCGTCAACCGTCTCAACGACTTCATCTGTATGGCCCTCGGTGGCAGGGTCGCGGAAGAGATCGTCATCCACGACGTCTCTGCAGGGGCTTCCAACGATATTCAGAAGGTCACCCAGCTCGCCCGCAAGATGGTCACCGAGTGGGGCATGAGCGACCGTCTCGGTCCCATCGCGTACACCTCCGACGGCCCCGTGTTCCTCGGCCGCGATTTCGAGGAGAGAAACACATACTCCGAGGAGACTGCGGGGATCATCGACGAAGAGGTCAAGGCCATCGTTCACACCGCCTACGAGCGGGCTAAGAAGTTGCTCCTCGAGAATCGTTCCATCCTCGACAACATGGCCCGTGTGCTCGTCGAGCGGGAGACCATCTACACGGCCGAAGTGGACATGCTCATGAAGGGTGCCGCCTTCGAGGAAGTGCTCCGCTACATGGAGGATCACGACAAGGCTGCTCCCGACGATCCGTTCGGCAGAATCGCGGCCTCTATCCGTGCTGAAGAGCACTTATCTGATACCTCTTCCTCGGACATGGGTGCCTCATCTTCCGCCACGACCTCTTCAAACGGGTCTGAAAATGCCCAAAACGGCCAAACCAATGACGATAATCCCACGGAAGGTACCAAGGACGACAAATCTGAATAAGAGGTCTCGGACATGGGTAGGGTGATTTCGTTCTCAAACCAAAAAGGCGGCGTCGGAAAGACGACCACCTGCGTGAACATGGCTGCCGATCTTGCCTTGATGGGAAGGCGTATCCTTCTCATCGATCTCGATCCGCAGGGCAACGCGACGACCGGGCTCGGCTTTTCCAAGAGCGGCCTGAAAAAGAGTGTCTACAATGTGATCATCGACGAGGAGAGTATCGAGGAAAATCTTCTTCCCTGCCCGGTCGAGGGTCTCGAGCTTCTCCCCTCGGATATCGACCTCGCCGGGGCGGAAGTGGAGCTCGTCTACAAGAAGGGAAGGGAGAAGGTGCTTCGCGGCGCGCTCGAACGCGTGAGAGGCTCGTACGATTTCATCTTCATCGACTGCCCACCCTCGCTCGGGCTTCTCACCATCAACGCCCTCACCGCGTCGGACGGCGTCATCATTCCCATCCAGAGCGAATATTTCGCCCTCGAGGGCCTCTCGCAGCTCATGAATACCGTTTCGCTCGTGCGGCAGCACCTCAACAGGGGGCTGGAAGTGGAAGGTGTTGTTATCACGATGTACGACGGGCGGGCTTTGATCTCCAGGCAGGTCGCTTCCGAGATCAAGCGGTTCTTCGCGAAGAAGCTCTACGAGACCGTCATTCCGCGCAATATCCGCCTCTCGGAGGCGCCCAGCCACGGCAAACCCGTCGCCCTGCACGATCCCAAATGCACGGGCGCGCGGGCGTACCAATGCACTTACTGAAGAATTTTTGAAAAATACAGAGGGAAAAGGAGAATAAATTATGGCGAAAGGATTAGGACGGGGGCTTTCGGCCCTGTTCGCAGACACAAAGGAGGACTACGTCAAGGAGCAGGCGCCCACCGAGGCCCCTTCTTCCGAGAAAAAGGAAGAGGGTGCGACGTCGCAGGTGCCCATCTCGAAGGTCTTCCCCAACCCCGATCAGCCGCGTAAGATCTTCGACGAGAATGCTCTGAATGATCTTGCCAAGTCGATCAAGGAACACGGGGTGATCAGCCCGCTCGTCGTCAACAAAAACAAAGACGGCACCTACATGATCATAGCCGGGGAGAGAAGGTACCGTGCCGCCAAACGCGCCGGGCTCGAGTATATCCCCGTCATCGTGCGGGAACTCGGCCCCCGTGAGATCCAGGAGATCTCCCTCATCGAGAACCTGCAGCGCGAGGATCTCAACCCCATCGAGGCCGCCTACGGCATGAAAAAACTCATGGACGAGTATAACCTCACGCAGGAAGTGCTGGCAGAGCGCATCGGCAAGAGCCGCCCGGCTATCGCAAATACCATGCGTCTTTTAACGCTTGCAGACGACGTCATCGCCCTCGTGAAGGACGGCAAGCTCTCCGCAGGCCATGCGAGAACGCTCGTCCCGCTTACCAAGGAAGCGCAGGTGGAGCTCGCCCGCGAGTGCGTGAAGAACGGCTGGTCGGTGCGGGATATGGAACGCGCCGTGAAGCAGTTCCTGAACCCGCCCGAAGTGCTCGCCAAGGAGAAGGAGAAGAAGAACGCCCTCGCCAATGTCGAGCTCAAACACCTCGTGGAGCGTCTCCGCACGACATTCAAGACGAAAGTCTCCCTCATCGGGACCGAGAAAAAAGGCAGGATCTACATCGACTACTACACCCGCGACGATTTGGAAAGGCTGTCGGAGATCCTTGATATTCTTGAGAATGTGAAGTGAAACGGGCATACCGTGTCCGAAAGAGGTCAAATGCGTATAAGCTGCGCAATCCTTTGTCGAAGATGCGCTTCCCTTGGTCACGTACGCAAAAGTACGCTCCCGGCGGGAATGCTCCTTCTCCTTGTCTTGCTTGCTTCTCCGCGTTTTGACGGAAACGGGTAACGCGTCATCCTACCCCGCGCTTGTCAAACGCGTCATTATGTCCCGCGCGAATGGGGCAATCGCGTCATGCTGAGGTGATTAGCCTATACCATGTCCGCAAGAGCCCATCCTCGAAGCATCCCGAACTACGAAGTACGAGCCTTTCTGAAACCGTCACCCTGCCCCGACCGCGGCTTCTACTGATTATCCAAGGTCGGCACGAGCGGTCACCG
>CANQCA010000056.1 GCA_947589585.1 uncultured Clostridia bacterium | reverse complement strand
CGGTGTACCACCAGATGGGGAAGCCCAAGAAAATGACGTCGTAGACGGAAACGGGGGCACCCATGTCCGCAAGTGCTGGGCGGGAAAGCGGGTCAGCCATCTCCAAAGTCGAACGGCTTTGTTTGTTCGTCCAATCGAGGTCGGCTGCCGTATAGGGCTCTTTGGGTTGGATCTCATAGAGGTCTGCGTGCGCGGCTTTTGCTAAAAGAGATGCAACCTTCTTCGTCGTTCCGCTTGCCGAAAAATATGCTACCAAAACTTTCTTCATCATTTATCTCCTTTTGCAGCGATCTTTTGCATGTTCGCCGCCAAATTCTCCAATACGGAAAGAAGCGCTTCCGGGCTTTCGATCTCCGCATAAATTTCTTTCTCCCTTTTATAGAGATCGGATAAAATTCCGTCCGCATACTTCTTGCCGCGCGGGGTCAGAGATACGAGCAGCTCCCGCCGCTTCCCCTTGATCTGAGAGAGCGACAGATAGCCGCTGCTTTCCAGATCTTTGATGATGGTGTTCGCCGTGCTCCGCGGGATATCCCAATCCTCGCAGATCTGCTTTTGGCTGTGCGGCTCGCCGTCGTTGAGGGCATATAGGATCCAAAGAAGATTGGGCGAGGCGAGATTGCAGCGCTTGCCGTATTGCTCATACACGCCGTCGATCTGATACACGAGCTTTCCGAGTTTGTAAAAAAAGATGCGTTCGTCCATAATTTTGCCTCAAAAATCCGATTTCGTATTTTAATTATAATCCGATTTCGGATTTCTGTCAAGCGATTTGAGAAAATTTTTTCTAAGAAAAAACGGCGGGGGAGAGGGGTCCCGCGCCGAGGATGGGCTGACGAATGGTTATAAGATTGGTTATAAGCTTTCGCGGCGGGCGAGAACTTCGCCCGTTTCGCTATTCAAAAGAAGGGAGATCGTGCCGCCCGACTTGTTCACGATGCCCACATAATAGTAGGTCGCATCCCGCTTCAGAAGCCGCACGCGGAACTCCCCGAAGAATTCGCCGTCCTGTGTCATGCGGGAGAGGACCTCTTCTTCGTGTCCGACGGCCGCTTGAAGGGCTTCCTGCGGCGATATCGTCTTTTCTGTCCTGACCGATGTCGCCACGACCTCACGCACCTCATCTCCCCATTCGACGCGCATCTTGACGGAGCCTTCGGGGAAGGTCTCCACCCCCTGCGAAAAGTAGTGGTCGCCGCGTACGTTGCGATAGGAAGTCTCACCGCCGAAGCCTTCATCCCCCGTCACATACACAAAATAGTCCGTCTCCTCCTTTGCGACGAGGGAGATCTCGGCGAGCTTGGAACGCGGGCAGGCGACGCCGTCGTCCGCATAGGGGTATTCGCGTTCGCTGCAGAAAAGAGTGATGGAGAACTCCTCCGTCTCGGCGATGAAGATATCCGATCGCACCTCGGAAATGTGGGCGGAATAGTCCTGTTTTTTTCCGCAACCTGCAAGAAACAGGGCGGGAAGAAGGGCCGCCGCCGTTCCCAAAATACAAAGCATGGTTTTTTTCATGCTATAAAATTATGAAAAATCATCTATCTTCATGACAAAACTCTCGCATTTCCCTTGCAATTTTTTTCCTTTTGTGGTAAAATATCTTTCAGACGCGACATAATGAATATTACTATGGAAGAGTGCTGATCGGATGCGAGTAAAAAATATTGTTTTCAAGACAATTTTCATAACCTTCGGCGTGGTGCTCATCCTCGCGATCGCCATCTTCGGCATTGTCTCTCTGGCTGCCCCGGCGACGATGATGACGTTCACCCGCTCTCTCGGGCTTCGGCAGGTCAGCGGAGATTATGCCTTTCAGGAATTTGAACGCTCGGGTTCCATCGCCTATCTCGCCGATTCCTTCGTCGTCTCGGCGGAGACCAAGCGCGATCAGACGGCGGAAGAACGCTTCAAGCTCCTCTATGCCTACGATAAAAACGGCACGACGTTTGAAGAGTTTTGCAAGGAACAGGATAAGGTCATCACACAGGAGAGCGCGGACGGGGAGGAGACCCCCTATGCCGAAGGGACCTACCGCGCCTATGTCTGCGGGCTCGCCGCATGCGTGAGGTACCGCCTCGCCGATAGTGAGGATGCGAAAAAAGAGGTCATCACGTTCGCCCTCAGCGAGACGGATGCCTCCTTCCCCGTGATGTGCCCCGCGACGGCGCTCGCAATGGAAGCCGTGAAGGCGGAGGACGAGAGCTTCTGCAAAGAACTTCTTGCCGCGCTCGAGGCGGGCGGCTATGATGAGACAGCCGACTTTTCCGCCGTCACCGGGATGCTCCAAAGTGTGCAGTGAACGGGCAATGAACGCAGGTAACTTTGTATAGAGGGCAGACGATAGGTCTGCCTTTTTTGCTGTAATCAAGGAGTTGCGACGGGTACCCCTCATTCCGAGGCTGCAGCCCGAACGGATCCCGATTATTCCCAAATTACGAAGAGGAGGGAAAGAGCCGAAATTGTGCGCTCGGTGCCGCGATGGGGGGCTCAACGAACACTACCACGATACGGAGTGGGGCGTGCCCCTTTCGGCGACAGAATCAGTTTGAATATTTGATGCGCGGAGCTCTGCAATGCGGGCGGTCATTCGGCAGCACGAAAACCCATGGAAGCGGGAGAGCGTACGGGAAGTTTTCAAATGCCATCCAAAGCTTTAAGGCCGCCGGCGTATCTCTGTGCGAGGCATGGGCAGAGGGGATTTCGCACAGTCCTCTCTCGGACATGGTAGCCTCATTTTCGCTCTGAAGGCCGAAAGCCAAGCGTTTTCGTGCGATCGTTTGCCGCCATTTTTTCAGGCCCGCAGCTTGCCTTCTCTCTCTGCCCGAGGGAGGGCTTTTTTTGTGCATTTGAGGGTTCATGTATAATTACATTTTCCTAAGCATATTTCCCAATTTTCGGGGGCTTGGAATGAAAAAACCGCCATCTTCGCCCTATTCCGCATGTGAAAATGTGAAATTCCGCCCCCTTCGGAAGGCCGCAGGAATGAAAAATGTAAATTTCGTTCCGAATTTGTTTCAAATAATTTTCAATTTATTTCGCCGAACGGCCCCAAAATGCATAAAAAATAAAATCCAAATGAATATATTCGTTAATTATCCGTTTTTTTCAAATTTTCACAAAAATTTTGTAATATGCGGCGTAAATCATTTGACAGTATAAAAATAGATATGGTAATATAAGGGCATAGGAGCGTAGTCAGCTTTGTTTGCCACCCTAAACTCGTGTCCCAAAGTTCGAAATCAAAGCGGCGAAGTGAATAAATACAAGGAAGGAGATTGTATTATGAAGAAACGCCTATCCATCATTTTGACGGTGGCAGTTCTCATGCTCGGCAGCGTCGTGCTCGGCGCATGCGGCGGAGAGGACCCCGTGGCGAGTGACGAGCAAGCGGTCTACTACTACGACGCCGGTACGGCGGAGTACACGCTGGAGCTCGAGCTCGGCAACACATTTACTTTTGCGATCAAGGGAGAGACCTTCGTCGGCGAATATACGCTCGACGGGGAACAGCTCACGCTTGATTTCGACGAGAAGAACAAAGAGGACATCGTCGCGTCTCTATACAATAATGTTATTACGTTAGAGTATGACGGGACGGGATATTCTTTCCTCAGGAAGATGGACTTCACCGTCACGTTCAATACGAACGGCGGCACGTCCGTTCCCGCACAGACCATCCTCAACGGCAAGACGGCGACAAAACCGCAGGATCCCACCAACGGGGAGAAGGTCTTTGTCGGTTGGTATGCGGATAAAGAGCTCCGTAACGTGTTCACGTTCACCCGCCCCATCACGGCGGATATCACGCTTTATGCCCGTTTTGTCGAAAAGATCGAGCCCGAGTTCGAAGTGAGCTTCGACGCGGGCGAGGGCGTCACGCCCGTCGGACCGATGACGACGGTCGGCCACAAGCTCTTCGGCCTTCCCACGCCGCAAAAGGCAGGCGCGGTCTTTGCCGGTTGGTGGCTGAGCGACTACGAGAGCGCCGATAAGCTCACAGCAAAATACGAGGAGCAGTCCATCGAGGAACCCCGCACGCTCTATGCCGTGTGGGAGAGCGATGCGCCCGCAGTCTCCGTGACGGAGAAGGGCGTCTCCTGGACGGGCCGCAGCGGTAACAACAGCTACAAGCTCACCATCACGGGGCCGGACGGCAAGAACGTCGTCGATCAGACGGTCGCCTTCACCAACTTCAACTACGATTTCACCCAAAAGGATGCGGGCGAATACACCGTGACCGTTGCTGCGGGCACGCAGAGCACGACTGTCTATTATAAGAATAAAGCGCTTGCCCGTGTCTCCGTGTTCAAGGAACAGGACAATGTGCTTGTCTTTAACGAAGTCCCCAACGCGACCGACTATCTCGTCACCGTCGTCTGCGGGACGGACGGGCACACCCATCAGGATGTTTCCACGGGCGGAAAGCCCAGCTTCGACTTCAGCGAATGCGATATGGCGGAGGGCGGCATCATCTTCACCGTCAAAGCGGTGGCAGACGGATACCTTCCTTCCACCTCGGCTTCGCATGTCTGCACCCGTACATTGGGCGAAGCCACGGGAGTCGCATTCGATCAGGATACCGGCCTTCTCAAGTGGAACGCCGTGGAGAATGCGGACGGCTACATCGTCAGCGTGACGAAGGCGGGCGGCCAGCCCACCGAGACCGACGTTGCGGACGAGACGAGCCTCTCCCTTCAATACTACGATGCGGGCGATCTCACCGTCAGCGTCAAGCCTTACGGGTTCGGCTGGCTCTCTCCCGAGACAATTACGCCGAGCACGATCGCCAAGACCCGTCTTGCGACGCCGCAGAACCTTAACTTCACGGGGACGACGCTCACGTGGAAGGAAGTTGCGGGGGCCGCAAAATATACCGTGACCGTCAACGGGGTGCCCTTCGACGTCGCAGCGCCGGATACGTCCGCCGATCTCAGCGAATATTATAACTCCGCGATCTCCGAATACACGATCACCGTTCAGGCCAAGGGCCAGACGAATGCGGCCGATTCGCTCAGGAGCGGAAGCCTCGTCATCAAGAACGGCACAATGGGCGAAGCCTCCTATGCGCACAACTATGTGACGTGGAATGCCGTTTTCGGCGCAGAGAGCTTCCGCATCTACCTCAACGATACGCTCCTCGGGGTGTCTTCCTCCGAGCTCCGCTATAAGATCGACTTCACGCAGAAGGGGGAGAACAAGATCTCCGTCAGCGCCGTCTATGCCGACGGGAGCGAATCCGAGAAGAAGGATATCAAAGTCAACGTCTACTCGGTTGCCTTCGATGCGCAGTCGGGCACCAATCAGGACCCCGTCTATCGTGCAAAGGGCGACGATCTTGCCCTTCCCGCTCAGGTCACCCGCTATGGCTATACCTTCGAGAATTGGTATCTCGAGCCCAACTACACGACGCCTGCCGCATCTACGACCTTTGATTTCGAAAACGACGTCACGCTCTATGCGAAGTGGACTCCCAACGAATACACCATCTACTTCCGTCTCGGAAACTACGCACAGGAAGAAGAGATCGAGCCCTTCAAGGTCAAGTTCGGCGAAGCGCCCACGCTTCCCGTTCCCCACGTCAAGGAGGAGAACTCCGAGCTCACCTTCTGCGGTTGGTACGACTTCGATATGCGTACTGCCCTCACCAATTACGAGGGGAAGATGAATCGGTCCTACGCCGTCGCCGACAACATGACCTACACGGCGAAATGGGTGCCCATCTTCACATTTACGGAAGACGGCGAGATCTACCGCGTCTCCAAGGGCGAAGGTATCGCATACGTTAAAGAGGCCAAGATCCCCGAGACATATAAGGGCAAGCCCGTCACCCGTGTGGAAGATTTCACAGGCTGCACCAACCTCGTCAAGATCTCCATCCCTTCGAGCGTCACCCAGATCAACCTCGGGACGGACGGCGCCGCCTTCCAGAACTGCTCCGCGCTCACCGATATCGAGATCTATGAAGCGACCCAAAAGGCCGATCAGAAATACTATTCCGTGGACGGCGTGCTCTTCTTCTATAATGAACCGAGCGCGCGCATGGAGCTTCGTTATTATCCCTATGCCCGTACGGCAGAGGAATACACCATTCCCGCCACGGTGGCAGATAAGTCCGTGACGACCATTCCGCAGGGTGCGTTCTACTACAACGGAACGACCTCGATCGGCTCCTGCCCGCTCAAGATGCTCAACATTCCCGCGACCGTATCCCTCATCGAAGAGCTCGCATTCCGCGGCTATCCCAACCTCAACAAACTCAACTTCCTTCCCGTGGCGGAAGGGGAGACCGAGGCGAGCGGTCTCGAGATCCGCAAGAACGCATTCGGCGATCCCGCTTCGACTACTACCATCGCACGTCTCACCTACATCCACTTCCCCAAGCGCCTTAAGGTCAGTCCTGCCGAAGCGCTCGAAGGGCTCACCTATCTCTCCTATGTGGATGTGGAAGAGGGCGGCACCTTCTCCTCGGTCGAAGGTATGCTCACCAAGGAGAACACCGCCTATGGGACAGAGCTCGTCTACTATCCCGTCAACCACTCTGTGGACGAAGAGGGGAATGTCATAAAGGATACGGGTACATCGACCGCCAACCGTGCACATACCTTTGTCGTGCCCAAGGAGATCACTTCCATCGGCGATTCCGCCGTCAAGGGCAATACGTCGATCCAGAAGCTCGTCTTCCATGAGGACGTGCAATACATCGGTGTGGAAGCCTTCAGCGGCCTCAGAAACCTCACCGAGATCGAATTCCAAGGCAAGGAAAACAGCCCCGACCTCATCATTGCGGAGGGTGCATTCCTCGGGCAACCCGCAAACGAAAGCGGCCCTACGGTCAACTATGCTACCTCCATGCCCAGCGTCACGCTTCCCGCCAACCTTACAAAGCTCGGCAAGAACGCGTTCGGCGCCCGCGGCGGCCTTTCAACCGCCAAAGTGGGTCTCCGCGAGGTCACTGTCAACCTCACGCTCAACGCCACTCGTACGGCAGATAAGATCAAGTATGAGGACGATGCGTTTGAGGGGACCGTATCCGGCAACCAGTTCAACATTTCCCGTGTCACGACGGTCAACCTCGGGTGGAACGTGCCCTACCTGCCCATTCTCGATATCTTCGGGTCTAACGTTCGCGAAATCAATTTCGCGGAAAATCATCCTGTCTATAACAAGGATGACCAAGGGATCATCTACGGGAAGCATATGGCAATGGTCGAGGGTGATGACGGTGAGGAACACGAACAGGAAGTCGACGACTTCGTGCTCTTCCCCGACGATTACAGCGGATCGTTTGTCATTCCCAACTTCGTGACATCCATCCAGGATGGTATGTTCAAGGAGAGGACATTGCTCACTTCTATCACGATCCATAAGAATGTTACTGATATCGGGAGCGAAGCCTTCCTCGGCTGCACGGGGCTTACATCCGTCATCTTCGAGAAATCCACGGATGCGGAACCCACACCCCTCAAGATCGGCTACAGCGCATTCTCGGGTTGCACGGGCCTTACCACCCTCGAGCTTCCCGAACGTCTCGCCTTTATCGGCGACCAGGCGTTTGCGAACTGCAGCCAGATCTCGTCCATCACCCTTCCCGCATCGCTTACGGAAATCCAGACGAACGGCGCCTACTTTGATATCCAGATCTTCAACGGCTGCACCAACCTTTCCACGATCACCGTCGCCGAGAAGAGCAAGAGTTTTGCCGCCCAAGACGGCATCCTCTACACGCTCCGCGAAGCGAAGCTGAAGCCGGAGGATACGGAATCCACCTATGTTCCCGACAAGGTGATCTATGTTGCAAGCAACGTTGGAGAGGAACTCACCGTCTCCGAATATATCAGCGGCGTCGGCTCTCTCGCCTTCTCAAGATCCGGCATAACCGCGAGCCAGAATCTCGGCATCACCAAGATCACCTTCAAGGATCACGTGGATACCTATAAGCCTGATGACTCGGGAGAGGTGCAGTATACGGGCATTGATTTTACGCCGAATCTTCCCGATAATGTGAACATGTCGTCTCTCTACTCGCCTTTCTACCATCTCAGCCACCTTACCGAGATCCACTTCCCGAAGGGTATGTTGACGATGCCGGAATATATGGCGACCAGCTGTACCAACCTCGCCACGGTCAACGTTCCCAACACCGTCACCTCGATCGCGCCGACAACATTCAATTCCTGCGCCAATATTTCGCAGTTCACATTTGATCAGGGCGGTGAAGCTGAGCTTCGCATCGAGGATGCCAAGGAAAACAAGGGCACCGGCAGTACCGCTACGACCTACACTAGCCTCTTCGGCAAGATGAAGCTCACCGAGATCACCTTCCCCGCGCGCCTTTCCTACCTCGGCTCCAAGGCATTCTATACGACGGAAGGGGAGCACGCCCAATACTCCTATTCGAACATTAAGACGGTCCACTTTGCGGAGAAACCGACGCAATCGCTCGAGCTTGCCAAAGAGGTCTTCTCTCAAACGAAGAATCTGACGAGTATCGCACTCCCGGAGGGCCTTGAGGAGATTCCCGAAAACGCGTTCTATAATAGCGGGATCACTTCGATCACGATTCCGAAGAGTGTCAAGACGATCGCCAATAGTGCCTTTGCCTCTTCCAAGCTTGCCGAAATCACTCTTGAGGAAGGCATCGAGACGATCGGCAACAGTGCATTCGCAAGCACGAAGATCACGACCATCAATCTTCCCGAGGGCCTCACGACGATCGGCAACAGCGCCTTCAACGTCACGACGCTCGGCGGCGAAGAGCTTCTCATCCCCGCATCCGTCACGTCCATCGGCACAGGCGCCTTCACGGGCACGAAGTTCCGGAAGATCAGGACGGCGGATGGGAGCAAGCTCGAAAGCATCGGCACAAACGCCTTCAGCACCAACACGGTGCTCACCGCCATCGAGTTCGGCACGCCCGATTCTGATACCGAACTCACCATCGGCTCCACCGTTTTCTCGGGCGATACGGGTCTTACATCCATCACCCTTCCCTACAACATCAAGGAGCTCGGCGCATCCGCCTTTGCCAACCTTGCAACGCTCAAGAGCGTGACTTTCGCGACGGACAAGAATGGCGTTTCCAAGCTCTCGGATGTGGGCGATCTCGCCTTCACCAAGACGGGGCTTAAGAGCATCGCGTTCCCTAAGTCCAACGCAGAGGGCGGCATCGCGCTCGGCGCGAACCTCTTCAAATCGTGCACGGCCATCACCACGATGAGCCTCTCGGCCTCCGTCACCAAGATCGACGGCGTGCTCGGCGGCTGTGCTTCCATCACGACCATTACGATCGATCCCGATAATGAAAAGCTCATGGCGGATAAGTCCCTTCCCATCATCTATGAGAAGGATAACAAAGGAAATCCGGGCGCGATCAAGCTTATCTACGGCCAGCTCAGCGGGCAGAATGCAGAGGAGTTCCGGGTCGCAGG
>CANQCA010000055.1 GCA_947589585.1 uncultured Clostridia bacterium | reverse complement strand
GGTTCGTCGCGGTATACCTTCTGCTCGGTATATTCCTCGCTGTCCGGATCCTCATAAAATTTGACCAACTTATAATCTCTCCAGATCGCATAGAGAGTGATATCCGAATCAAAGGTGCCGGTGAAGGGAATGTTGAGGCGCATGTCGGTGCTCCAGCCGACGAGCTCGCGCGAACCCGAATCCTCTATTTCGGGAAGATCGACGGAATCGATCCCTTCCCCGTAGCTCACCGTGATCTCCTGCGTCTTGAAGGAGTTATCATTGTAATCCAGCGTGAGGGTAAACTTCTTCGCATCGTAACACGCCATCAATTCCACGGAATCCGTTCCCGAATTGAAAATATAGGTGTTGTCGTCGAATGTCGTACTATTCGGCACGCTGCCCTTGGAAACGAGGCGCCCGTTACTTGACCAGCCGACAAATTCATACCCTTCTCTCTGAGCGACGGGAAGTTGGGCAAGCGTGCTCCCATAGACGAGCGACATGGACCTTTCGCCCTGCATGGTCCCCTCGCCCGGGTCGAAGGTGATCGAGCAGTTATTCCCGAGCCACTGCGCCCACAGGGTCATTTCGTTTTCAATCAGGAAATTGCATCTGCCGTATTCATCGACGATCTTCGTTCCGCCCGATTTCGCATCGAAGAGCCCGAGGAATACGCAGTGATCCCTTCTGGGCACCATGTCGAAGGAAAATTCGCCGTCGAAAACGACCGCCGTCATCGGCGTGGTATCGTCATACAAATAATATCTGATGACCGTCCTCGTTCTCTCGTCCCCGGAATCGTCTCCACAGGCCGAAAGAAGGCCGCCGCAGAGCAGAACGGCTGCGGCCACCATGAAAAACGTCAAGAGCTTCTTTCTCATCTTGCTTCTCCCTTTCCTTCCTTAAATTATCCGATCAGAGCCAGGCGGCGTACAGATCCATATCCATCGTCACGTCGCGTACCGAATACCCGAGACCGTTGACGAACTGCGTTCCGCCGCTGGCGGGTGCGCTGTACAGCCCCAGGAACTTTCCCGCTTCGACCTTGCCTTTCACATCTTCGGGGAAGTAAAACAATTGGGCTTCTCCGTTATAGTCAAATGTGACCTGCGTGACGGACTCGTCCCTCGAAATACCATCTTTTTCCATGAATGAGCCGTAGTAGTAGGGATCACTAGAGGAAAAGTAGCCGTTTCCCGGGTCTATCGTCAAGAAACCGTTGATGCCCCAGTTGAGATCTTCTCTCACGACAATACTCGTCACAATGTTGCCGGCATTATCCCATTGGATCCTGACGTTGTGCGTCAACGGTTCTTCGATCGATTCAATGAAATTTTCTTGGTTCAATGCGATCGAATAGGCCGCTACCCAGAAGCCTGCGCCGATGCCCACGAGACAGAAGATGATGGGCAAGGTGTAGAGAAGAATGTAGCCGACCCCCTTAAAGATCATCTTAATAAGAGAAAACAGACACATACTTACGCCGCCTCCTGTACTTTCTGGAATTTCGCATAGAGCAAAACGCTCTCGGTAAGAGGAACGATCCCGTAGCCATCGCTCGTCACATACTGCTGGTTCGTCTTGGTATCGAAGAGACCGACGAAAATATAGCCTTTCTTTTCGGGCAATTCATCCAATTTGTAATTTTCCGTGTCGAGAACGCGCATATACACGACCCGGGACTTATCCGTGTTTTCGTCCTCGTAATAGCGGAGCACGACCGACTCTTCTTCAAGCGTGTCGATCATGTCCTCCATCCTGCCCTTGTAGACGCTGCGCGCGATCCATAGGCCTGCGATCGTGAAGGCGAAAAGGACCACGGCTGCAACCGCTCCGATAATGTAGTACTTTTTCATGTTTCCTCCTGTTCGGTTTTATTCTCTTGCTTTTTCGTGGCCGCATGCCCTTTGCGGCCCCGATACATAGAATACGGTATTCCGCGGTGCAAAAGCCGTTTGGCAAAACGTGAGAGCAAAATTTTCAGAAAAGAAAATCGTATTTTCATCGAAATTTAGCGGATAATCATTGACTTCCCTCGTAAAAAGTGTTAAAATACATTTTGTGTACGCACATAGAATACCGTATTCTATGTACCGGGGAAGCGGCGGGGGAATCTGCCGTTTTTTTTGTCAGGAAA
This sequence comes from uncultured Clostridia bacterium, assembly GCA_947589585.1. Taxonomy (GTDB): domain Bacteria; phylum Bacillota; class Clostridia; order Christensenellales; family Borkfalkiaceae; genus Gallimonas. The sequence continues at coordinate 7,463 of CANQCA010000055.1, read as the reverse complement.
GGAGCATATTCAGCCTGTTCATCATCTCCGCCTTGTGCTCCATGAGGGAGTGAGCATAGCGCCTGAGCGTAACGGTCGGGTCGCGGTGGCCCAGGATCTCCGAGAGCGTCTTCACGTCCATGCCGACCTCGAGCGCTCTCGTGGCGAACGTGTGCCGCAGGGCGTGGAAGCCTTTATGGGGGATATTCAGCCGCTTCAGCAGCCTTTCGAACGTCCTCTGGTAAGAACGCACCTGTGCGCCCGAGGGCGTCTTCCCCGTCACGACGAATACGCTTTTTGACGAATTTTTCAGCTCCTTCAGGGGGGAAAGCAGCTTTTGCGGCAGGGGGATGATCCTCTCCGAGCTGCGCGTTTTTGTCGTATCGAACATCTTCTTGTAGCGGCCGTTTTCCCAGCCGTCGAAGCAGGACCGCGAGATCCGCACCGTCCCCCGCCCGAAGTCGATATCCTCCCATGTGAGCGCGAGGAGTTCTCCGATGCGCAGTCCCGTATAGAGGGAGAGCACGATCCCGAACAGATAGGGCGTATTGTGCTCGCGGACGTATTGCTCGATTTTCTTTTGCTCGCCGAGATCGAAGCATAAGACCTGCTTTTCGCGCGCTCTCGGGCGGACGATCGCGTCCGTATACTGCCGGTGGGCGATCCCGAGCGCGACGCTTTTTTTGAGGGAAGCCCTCAGAACGAACAGAATGCCGTTGACGGTATTTGCCGCCAGGCCGCGGCCCGAAAGCGATGCGGAAAATTCCTGCAGCCTGACCGCCGAGAGGGCGTCGATCTCGCACGCTCCCAGTGCGGGAAGAATATACTTCTCCGCCTGACGGCGGTACTTTTGATACGTTCTCTCCTTGGTCGAGGGGCGGATGTAAAGCTCCAGCCACTTCCAAAGCCAATCCTTGTACAACATTTGCAACCTCCTTTTTTTGAGTAAAATTATACGCCGCTTCGGCCGCCGGCGCATGATTCCGTCAAGCAAAAAGCAGGTATGCAGAGCAGATTTCCACGGATTTTTGCATCATATATTGAATTTTCGGCATAAAAAAACCCCGACGGCGTCGGGGTTTTTGTGTTGACAACAGGACGTTTTATATTTGCGGTGAAGGGCGGACGCTACCTTTTCATGCCCTCAAAGAGCTTCGAGACCTTGGGGACGGCCAGGGGTTCCCCTTCGAAGGAGATGACCAAAAAGCCGCAAAAGCCGAGCGAGAAATGCGTGCAAAAGTACGGGTAGGGAATGCCGAGCACACTGCTCAAGAGCACCGTGCCGACCCCCTCATGCGCAAAGAGGGCAATGTTTGCATCGCTCTTGTTTCGGACATGGTATGCCCCTTTTTTGTCGTCATAGACGTAGCCGAGCGTTTCCAAAAAGGCAAATCCCGCCCTTTGGATACGCTCCGTGCCCGCCTTGAAGCGTTCATCAAAAAAGCGTTCGCTTTGGTACCATGCCGCAGCTTGCCCCTCAAATTCGGGAGAAACGAATATCCTCTTCACGCCTTCGATCTCATACAGCCATTTTCTTCTGCCGTCCGCTTCATCGATGCACGAAAATTCCTCGTAGGCATACTTTTCGTTGCACCAATCCAAAGGCTTTACCGTAAGGCCAAGGCGCTTTGCGGTGGGTCCTGCGGTCTCCAATGCCCTCTGTGACGTGGAAGAATAGATCGCATCGAAGCGGATATCCGCGAGGACCCCGGCCAGCGCTTCCGCCTGCATTCTCCCGCGCTCTGTGAGCATGTCGGGCTCATAGGTGGGCTCACCGTGGCGGATGTAGTAGAGGTTCATTTCTCGCCCCCATGCGTCTCTTCGGCCGAATCGGTGGGTACCATGTCCGCGGTCGGGGGCTGCGTTTTCACCTTTCTCTTATCCATGAAAAGGAAAACGGCCGTCCGCAGCGCCACGATGGCAAAGAGCAGCGGGATGGGCAGAGCGGTTGCGATATTCGCCGACATATAGAAGCTGCAAGCGGCCACGATAAGTGCAGTGAAGAGCGCCGCCCACAACAGGAAGGCGCCGACGATCTTGAGCTCGTCGATATAAGCTCTCTTGCGTTGACGGACGCGGTCTGCGATCCAAAGCAGCAGGGCGCAAAAGAGCGGGATGATCGCAAGGAGGGGAAGGTACAAAAAGAGATTGTTCAAAAAGGTACTGACCGCAGCGGAGAGGGTATCTTTTCTCGCCGCGAGGATGAACGCATCCGCATCGGCGCCCGTGATCTTTCCCTCATCCGCCGAGGAATACAGGCCGTAGAAGGAGATCTCTGTCCCGCGCGAGGTAAACTTTCCCGTGAGTACATCGTCGAGAAGGACGAGATAGGCCCCTTCCGCCTCTCCCGAGGCATATGTGCGGGAGTAGTAGGTGCGAAGAAGGGGCGCACCGGCCGCAGGCTCATACTTCTTCATATCGGGATAGCGGGAGGAGATACAGAGGACATACACCCCGCGCCTGTAGGCCTCCGCATCGCTCTCCTTGCTGTTTTTGAGCTCCGCGAACGCCTGCGCTACGCGCTCATCCGTGGTGGCGGAAAGGTACTCTTCGCAGCTGCCGATCAGCGCATCGTCGAGCTCCAGGGCTTTTGGAATATAGTCGACGCAAAAGGAAAAGCCTTCCCTCTCCCCTTCGGAAAGGGCGAGGAAGGCCTCGGGCTCGAGCTCTGTGCCGTCGGGGCCGAGATAGTAGGCACGAAACTGCGAGAAAGTCGTTTTCGAGCGGGTGTCGATGATGAAATCGAGCCCCTCTGTCTCGGGCATGGTACCCCCGTCCGTCGTCGAAAACGTATTTACGAGCGTATCGCAACAGAGCTTTCCGCCGCGTATCTCCATGTTGTATTTATCGAAAAGAGCCTTGACTTCCGCCCTGTAGCTTGCAGCGGCTTGATAGAATGCGGAAAAGGGCAGGGCGTATGCGGAAAGCAACCCGCAAAAGAGGAAGACGAGCGCGAGCGCAAAGCTTAATATGAAGTTGCAAAAGTTTCGGTTCCTGCCCGACCATGCGAGCTTATTCGAGAAGAACCCCAAACAAAAGTATTTGAGCCAATCGGCCATCGTCTTGCCCTTCTTCCGATCATTCGTTACCCATCTCTCGCCCTAAAATGGATGCCTCGCTCTCTTTTTCAAACATGTGCACATGCCTTTCCTCGAAGGAGAGGCCGATCGTATCCCCCGCCGAAAAGCTGTTGCGGTCGGGCACGCTCACGATATAGTCGGGGCCGCCCTCTTTGAGTTTTACAAACATCTGCGTGGTGTTGCCGAGCACCTCTTTGACGGAAAGGATCGCATGCAGAGCAAAGGCGCTCTCCGCGGTGGCGAAGTGCATGTGTTCGCCGCGGATACCGAGGGTCACATCGTGCGCCTCGCCGTCCAAAAAGCGCTCATCCATCTTGCGGAGTTTTTTCAGATCGAGGGCGAGATGTTCCCCGTTTTCGAAGGAGACGGAAAGCGTATCCCCTACCCTTTGCACGGTCACGTTGAAGAAGTTCATCTGCGGCGTGCCGATAAAGCCCGCGACGAATTTGTTCTCGGGATAGTCGTAGAGGTTGGTGGGCGTATCGATCTGCTGGACGACACCGAGCTTCATGACGACGATGCGCGTTCCCATCGTCATCGCCTCGATCTGGTCGTGGGTGACGTAGATGAAGGTCGTCTTGAGTTCGTTGTGGAGCTTGACGATCTCGAGCCGCATGCTCGCACGCAGCTTTGCGTCGAGGTTGGAGAGCGGCTCGTCGAGGAGGAACACCTTGGGCCCGCGCACCATTGCTCTTCCCAAAGCGACCCTTTGCCTTTGCCCGCCCGACATTTCGGCGGGTTTATTATCGAGAAGCTCTTCGATCCCGAGAATTTTTGCCGCCCACTGCACCTTTTCGGCGATCTCCGCCTTGGTGAGATGCCGCATCTTATAGAGCTGAACGGGGGTGTTCGTATAGAAGGCGAGATCTTCCTTGACTTTATCGAGCCGTGCCTGCAGCGATGCGATGTATCCCTCCGGCTCGCCGTCCATCGCGGCGAATTTCAGATCCAGCTCCAAATCGTGTTGCTTCCGCTTGAGTTCGCGGATCTTCTTCTTATCGATCCCCATGACGGGGTTGCCCGCCTTATCCTTCAGCTCGACGGGGATCTTGCGGAGCTTTAAGGCGAAGGCAATGTTCTTCTCGGCCGTCATGTGCGGATAGAGGGCGTAGCTCTGGAAAACCATGGCGATATCCCGGTCCTTCGCCGCGACTTCGTTGACGAGTTCGCCGTCGATATACAGCTCCCCCGAAGAGATCTCCTCGAGGCCCGCGATCATGCGGATGGTCGTGGACTTGCCGCAGCCCGAGGGCCCGACGAGGACGATGAATTCGCCGTCCTCGATCTCCATGTTGAAATCTTTTACGGCGACGAAATCCCCGCTGCGCTTCTCCGTCGCGGGGGCCTTCCCCTTTCTTTTGGCGATCCGCTTTTTGATCGCAGTCTTGGCAGAATCCTTCCTGCCCGAGTAGACCTTATAGATGTGCTTGAGCGTTAAGCCGGCCATAATTTCTCCTTTCCCATTTGATTGTATATGATTTTTTCTTATTTTGCAATATCAAAGCCCGAAAATGTTTACTTCGAAAATGGAATATCCGTACTCGGTCGTCCTTGAGATGCCGTAAATTTTGATGTACTTCACTTCCATGATGGCGGAAGGCATGATGGTATCCGTGCGCGCCCCCTGCGTGGAAAAGCCGTGATAGACTTCCGTAAAGTCATCATCCTCTTTGCCGCCCGCAGAAAAGCTCACGGTGTACTCCTTGGCGGAGGCCGCCTCCCATTGGATGGTCATAGAATAGATGGCCGACGCCTCGGAAAGCTCTATGAGAAGATACTCTCCGTCGCGTTTTTGCACGGACTCCCAACGCGTGGAAGTGCTTCCGTCCACCGCCTTCGACGCCTTGTTGTCCCCGTTTTCGGAGGAAGCCGTCGCAGTGAGCTTTGTGGAAAGTTTTTGAAGCTCCAACTGTCCGAAGGTAAATGCTTCCACCGTGGCATTGCTCCCTTGGAGCACAGCTATGTGGCGGAGCGTGAGGGAAATGGGCGCGCTCTCGTAGCCTTTCTCCGTCTTCGTAAGGGGATATTCCTCGCCGTCGATGAAAAGCCGCACTTCCCCCGTCGCCCTGATAATTGCGCGGCGGTATACGGCTGCGGTGCCGAACGTGAGCGCATAGGTCGCGCTGCCGTTTTCTTTGAAGGTGAGCCCCGCCCCTTCTGCAAGATTTTCACTCTCGTAGAAATCGCCGACGGAGAGCGCGTCCGCACTCTGCAGGGCGGCAAAGGATGAAGTCTCTTTCCGCGGGTCGCAGGAGACAAGGCTTTGCGCAGGAACGATCGCATAGCCCACTTCGCCGTCTCTGTCGCGGAAGACGTATTTCACTTCCTGCGTCGTCGGATTCCAGATGACTGCCGTGTATGCACCATCCTTCTTGTAGACGGTGGCGGAGGCGCCGTTTTCCGCCCAGATATCCGCCGTGCGTGCGCCCAGGCCTTCGAGCGCGTGGATCATATAGTAGACGTTGAACTGTTCGTTATCGTTGCCGATATTCCCGCGGCTCTCCATGAGTTCATCGTACCATTTTATCGCCGCGGCGGGATCGTAACATGCCGTGATGGAGATAAAGATGTGCTGCCATGCGTGCAGGGTCTTCGACTCCGCATCCGCAAAATTCCAGCTCGCCTGGTCGCGCTTTAAGGCATCCATCACCCCTTTCAAGGTCGCCTGCTCTTTTTCCCCGATGGCGTAGCTCGTGAGGAACTCTTCCCCCGGGATGAGGTGGATGCCGTAGGCATAGAGCGGTTCCCCGTTGAAGAAGGTCCCGAAGAAGTTGCTCGCCCCGTAGAGCTGACCGAGCGCCCCGTAGGGATAGAACTCCGCGAAGCTATCCCCGTCGTAGTTGAACCAATACTGCTTGATGGCGCCAAGCTCCGTCGTGAACCCGCAGATGGCGGTCTCGCGTATGACATCGTTTCCCACCGTCGTGGCGTAGAGGTAGGCGCCCACCCAGCTGTTTAAGGCTTCCCCTGCGGACTCCTGATTGTTGCCGCCGTCGTTATCGGCATAGCCGCCCGCCCAGCCGTGCCCGGCGAACACGTCGTAGTTTCGCATGAAAGGGAAATCGTCGTCGTCCCGCTCCCAATTCATATAGTCGCGGATGAGCAGTTCGATCATATCGCCGTATTTTTGGGCGAAGGCGGGCCTGTACGCGGAGAGAACGCCCGCGGCAAAGGTGTAATAGCCGTAGGTGAAGTGGTGGTCGGCGAGGTTCACCCCCGCGCCGAACTCGCTGTTCTTATAGTAGAGCGTGCCCCACTCGCTGTCGTAATAAAAGTAAGCGTCGTGCGGCTCCTTGCCCGGGGTGTAGTTGAACCAATCCTCGAGGACGTATTCGATTTTATCGAGGAAACCGTCGCGGAGCTCGAAGGCGCCGATCTCACTTGCGGCAAGCGCCGCCATTGCCATGGGATGCAGATTTTTGCCCTGCCAATAGGGGTCGCCGCTGATGAGGTCGCAATCCTTTGCGGGCTTGTCGCCGCCCATGTTTTTATAGAGGATATTGATGAGATCCAAGAGGGTCTCCTCGGACATGGTACCCCCCGACGTGAACTGCGGAACGATGCCGTAGAAGCGGTCGCTCGTCTCAAAGATGTTCCCCACCTGCGCCCTGCAATCGCCGTGCACCGTGGGATAGAAGTAATTTTCCGCCAAATCGTCCGCCGATTTTTTGTATTGGTGGGGAAGAAATGCGGTGTACGCCTCCGCCTCGCCACGCACATTGCAGACCTGAGAGATATAGCGCGTTTTGACGAGATTTTCCGCTCCGTCGAATTGCATTTCGCAGCGCGTCTGAACGACGAAGGCATACCCATGTCCGTGAAGGAGCTGCGCTTCCGTCTTGTTCATCGCGCCGTGAACGGTGTTTTCCTTCGCCTGCGTCTCCGAGACGGTATTCACCGTGCTCATCGCGCCGACGGAGAGGAAGTTGCCCTCCTTCATGGAAATTTTGACGGTACTATCCGAGAGGAGGAAGGTGGTATTTTCGGGGGCGCTCAAAACGTAGAAACGCTCCTCATACGTCTTGGCATGGCCCTTTTCGATATCGCTTTCATAGCTCGCATGGGTGCGCACGCACACGACGATGCAGTCGCCCGTATAGGGCTTCCCATCGCTTAAAATGCGGTTCCCGTTCAAGTCGAACGCCGCGACAAGGTTCTCCGAATAGACGGCGATGCCCTGCGGTTCGGCGAAGAAGAAATATCCGTACAAAGTTCCCTGTGAGAGATATGCCGTCATCTTATCCACGCCGTCGGTATCCGACATGACGCAGGCCACCGAATAATCGCTATAGTCGACGACTTTGACGAAGTTCTCTCTGCCCGTGCCCGCATAGCCGATGCGAAGGTCGTGCACGTCCACGTCGATGGTCTGCCTGCCGTTGCCGGGGTAGTCGCCCGAATAGT
>CANQCA010000054.1 GCA_947589585.1 uncultured Clostridia bacterium | reverse complement strand
GGTCCATCCGGGAATCGAACCCGGGACACCTTGATTAAAAGTCAAGTGCTCTACCATCTGAGCTAATGGGCCGCCTTTGGCTGGGGTGGCTGGATTTGAACCAACGCATGCGGGAATCAAAATCCCGTGCCTTTACCACTTGGCGACACCCCATTAGAAACAAAGTTTGGGGCGGGCGACAAGAGTCGAACTTGCGACCTCCAGGGCCACAACCTGGCGCTCTAACCAACTGAGCTACACCCGCCGCGTATATGGCGCGCCTGAAGAGATTCGAACTCCTGGCCCACGGCTTAGAAGGCCGTTGCTCTATCCAACTGAGCTACAGGCGCATAACCTGACTTTGCATCGAAGTTTCGCGCATCTCTTATTTACGAATTGGAGCGGGTGATGGGAGTCGAACCCACGCGATCAGCTTGGAAGGCTGAGATTCTACCGCTGAACTACACCCGCACTCACAACGCTTGTTTATTCTACCAAAAATTTCTGCATAAGTCAAACGTTTTCAGCACCGTTTGCAATATTTTTTCTTAAAAATTTTGCGTGCGGCCGGCCGGGGCGAACAGGGGGCGGCTGCAACTCTTTTGAAAGAAAATTGCGGTCGGCTTCTTGACAAAAAGAGAATTTTCTGATACAATAGTTCGCAGTAGCGAACAGGAGGATGATCATGTTACAATATGTTCTGAAGGTGGAAGGAATGCACTGCGGAATGTGCGAGGCGCATGTAAACGACGCCGTCCGCAAAGCCGCGCCCAATGCGGAGAAGGTGGCCTCGTCCGCAACCAAGGGGGAGACGACCTTCCTCTCGGAAGAAGATTGCCTCGAGCAAGTCCGTTCGGCCATCGAAGAGATGGGCTACAAGGTGCTTTCCGCCGAGACAAAGCCCGTCGAAAAGAAGGGATTTTTCGCCAAACTTTTCAAAAAATAAGCCCGTCTGAGGGCGTCTCTACAAAAGGGGGAAGGGTATGAGGACGCACGAATCGGAGGAAATGTATCTTGAGACCATTCTTCTTCTCGAGGGGAAGAATGCATCCGTGCACGCGATCGATATCGCGGGGGAGCTCGGCTATGCGAAATCCAGCGTCTCCCGCGGCGTAGGGCTTCTCCATAAGAAGGGCTATATCACGGTCAACGAATTCGACGAGATCCGTCTCACGGAGAGCGGCCGCGCGAAGGCCTCGGATATCTATGCGCGCCATCGCGTGATCACCACGCTCCTCATGCGCATGGGGGCGGATGAAAAACTCGCCGAGGATAATGCCTGCCGCATCGAGCATGTCATCTCGCCCGAGCTCTTCGAGATCATGAAGAAATACTCAAACGAATTTTAACTGAAAAAAGCGGGGAGATACCCCGCTTTTTTCACTTGTTGCGTCTGCGTTTTATCCGTTCGGCGAGAAATCTTATGAGAAGATATCCGCCGTAGAAAAGCAGCATGGCGGGCAGATAGCCCGAGAAATCGATGAGCACATCGCGGAAGGAAGGGCCTCTTCCCGCCGTGAAGATGGGCATCTGCAAGATCTCCGTGAGCCCCGCAAAGGCGAAACCGACGAGGGTGAGGATGAGAAGGATCACGAGCCTTCTCTTCCATGAGCCGTTGTCGAAGAGTGCGGCGGTAATGCCGAGAAGGACGCCGAGCAGAATGAACGCGCCGAAGTGGCCGAAGAGCTTCCTGATGAAGAGCTGCCAACCGCTCACGCCCGAACTGAAGGACTGTTTCTGCACGGTGAGCTCGAGGGTGAACCCCTGCACGAGCCCGCCGTTTTCATTCGAGAAAGAGGGATCGTCGGAAATTTCCACGGTGATCTCGATGGGCTTGGAACTTGCCCTGTAGGGCAGGATCACGCCGCCGTCCGTGACTTCCGCGACGGTGGGATCCGAGCTCTTGTAGCGGACGAAGAAGAGCTCGGGCTCGGCCGAGACGGAGAGGGGAACTTCGCTGCCCGCCTTCACACTCATAGAGAAACTGTCGGGGAGCTCGCCTTCTTCGAGCGAATAGCCCGAACCCGCCTCGATGCGGGCGTCGAGCTCCTCATTGAGGATCCTGAGCTCGGCACAGTCGAAGATATCGGGATAAGCCGCCGAAAAGACGGTGACGATGGCCTCGCCCTTCCGCTTTGCCTCAAAGCGTCCCGAGGTGGGATCGACGGATAAAACCTTCTCGTCCGAACTCGTGTAGATCAGCGTATCTGAAGGGTCGATCTCGGACATGGGTAGGGCGGAGAAGGTCCCGTCTTCGCCGACGAAGAGATTTCCCTTATGAATATTTTCGGGAGAAACAAGCGAAAGAGAGAGGGGAGAGAGGGGCGGTTCGCCCTCGATCACCTGTATTTCCACGCGGGCAGAGAGGGCCGGAAGCTGCGCATCGAAGGGCGTGTATGCGGCCTCGAGATAGGTGCTCCCGACGGAGACCGCATGCACGAGACCGGTTTCATCCACCGTGGCGATCTCCTCATCCCCCGAGGAGAATTTGACGGGCGCGGTCGCATCCTCGGGGTCGAGCTTTGCGACGAGGCGGATGCTCGCATATTGCTTGAGCTCGGCGGCATCGCTCCCGTCCTCAAAGCACAGCTCGAGCGCTTCTGCCGCGATCTCCGAGACGACGACCCTGGCGCTTGCTTCGATCCCTTCCGCATACTTCAGCCTGACGGATACGACCGCCTCGCCCGGCTGATTTGCATAGAATTTCCCGCCGCGGAAGGAGAGGACGTCCTCATTGCTCGACTGCCAGACGGCCCTCCGGTAGTTCGCAGAGGTCTCTTCGGGTTGATAATAGAGCGTGGGCACCCACACCTGACCGACCTGCAGGCGGACCTCTTCCATTTCTTCGTTCAAAGAAATACCGACGGAGACGGGCGGCACATCGCGGATCCCTTCCCCGCCGAATTCCGTGACGACGGTATCCACGATTTCGCCCACGGCGCCGCTCTGTGCGGAAGATTTCTCTCCGGGAAGAAGCGATTCGACGCACAAAAAGAGCATCTCGGCGACCGAGACAGCGAGGAAAAGATACTTGAAAACAGTTTTTGCGCGCTTTTTTCCCAAAATATCACCTTTTTTGTTTTATTCTATCATATTTCGCAACGGCTTTCAAGAGTTCCCGAAAAATTTCTGCAGGAGAATTTTGTAAAATATTGAGCGGAAATTCGTGCACATCGGTACTTTACAAAGCGCACCGTGTATGTTATAATATAGAAAAGTAAGAAAAGGGGCAGATCATGCGCTGTTTGTTTTGTAATTGCACGGAGAGCAAGGTCATCGATTCCCGCTCGGCGGACGACGACCGTTCCATCCGCCGCAGAAGGGAGTGTATCGGCTGCGGAAGAAGGTTCACCACCTACGAGACCATCGAGTTCGCGCCCATCCTTGTCGTGAAGAACGACGGGACGCGGCAGGCATTCGACGTCACGAAGGTGCGGCGGGGCATCATCAAATCCTGCGAGAAACGTCCCGTTCCCATTGAGAAGATCGACGCCCTCGTCGACGACATCACCAAAAAAGTCTATAATTCCATGGAACAGGAGATCTCTTCCAAAAAGATCGGGGAGATGGTGATGGACGGGCTCAAACAGCTCGACGAGGTCGCCTATGTGCGCTATGCGTCCGTCTACCGCTCCTTCAAGGATATCTCTTCCTTCATGGCAGAGTTGCAGAGCATGATCGAGAAGAAGGAACAAGAGGGCAAGTGATGTCGAAAAAGACGGTGAAGGTAGGCGATGTTTTGCTCGGGGAAGGGCATATCGCCGTCCAGAGCATGACCACCGAAAAATCGAGCGACGTGGAAAAAAGCGTCGCTCAAATTCTGCGCCTCGAAGAGGCGGGCTGCGAGATCGTCCGCGTGGCGGTTCTGGATGAAGCGGACGCCCGCGCCATCCAAAAGATCAAGCCGCGCATCCATATCCCGCTCGTGGCCGATATCCACTTTTCTCCCCGTCTTGCCGTCCTTTCCGCGGAAGCGGGGGCGGATAAACTGCGCGTAAACCCCGGTAACATCGGCGGGGAGCGGGAGATCGCCCTCGTCGCAGACTGCGTCCGCGCCCATCATATTCCCGTCCGCGTCGGGGCGAACAGCGGCAGCATCGCGCCCGAGTTCTACAAAAAATATGCGAGAAGCGCCGAGGCCCTCGTCGAGAGCGCCCTGCACGAGGCCGCCCTTTTCCAACGTTACGGGGTGGAAGATCTCGTGCTCTCTGTGAAGGCCTCCGACGTCGCTACGACGGTAAACGCCTATACCATGCTCGCGGAGCGCACCTCATATCCGCTGCATGTGGGCGTCACGGAGGCGGGCCTTTCGGAGACGGGGATCATCAAGAGCAGCATCGGCATCGGCGCCCTGCTTCTGCGTGGGATCGGCGATACCGTACGCGTCTCTCTCTCCGCAGACCCCTTGGAGGAAGTGCGTGCCGCCCACATGATCCTGCGTGCCTGCGGGCTGGAAAACAACTTCGCCGAAGTCATCTCCTGCCCGACGTGTGGCCGTTGCGAATACGACTGCATAGGGCTTGCCGCCCGCGTGCAAGAGCGCGTGAAGGGCGTGCAAAGGCCGCTCAAAGTCGCCGTGATGGGGTGCGTCGTCAACGGCCCCGGCGAGGCGCGGGAGTGCGATCTCGGCATTGCGGGCGGAAGGGAGTACTGCGTCATCTTCGAGCGGGGAAAAGAGATGGTGCGCGTCGGCGTGAACGAGGCGGAGGCGGCTTTCTTTGCCCGTCTCGAAGAGCTTCTTCAAATACAATGAATTCCGGTAAATCATGACGACCAAGAGTTTGCAATATTTACAAGAGATCAGGAAGGCGGAAGGGCTCTCCCGCGCCGTCCTCAAAAAGATCAGCGTGGAGAGGGGCGAAGCCGTCTTCCATCTCGTGACCGATAAGACCTATTCTCCCGAAGACGTCGCCTATGCGAACGAGGTCTCCCGCCGCTATGCGCCCGGCCTCAATGCGTCGGCGCATATCGTCAAATCCGTTCCGAGCGAAGAGGGGATAAAACGGGCAGTTGCCGATATCCTCGCCTCGGAATTTCCCGCATTCGCCGCATTTGTTTCGCCCGGGGATCTCTCCGTCGTGCTCGACGAGAGCGGGGGAAGGTTTTTTATCGGCGTGAGCGAATTCGAGCGCACGAAAGGGAAGGAGGACGGCGTCGTCGATGCCGTTTCCGCGGAACTCGGGAAGAGCTTTTGCGGGACTTGGACGGGGGAGCTCCGCGATGCAGAGAAGGAAGCGCCCCAAATGAGCGAAGAGACCCCGCCCCCCGAAGAATTTGTCCTCGCGCCCCGTTTTTTCGAAGTCGAGGACTATCATCCCCTCGACGGAGCCGAAGTGAAGCGCGCGATCTATATCGCCGACCTCGAAAAGGAGATCGAAAACGTCAGCGTCTGCGGGGAACTCACCTATCTCGAAGAACGTCAGTCCAAGAGCAGAAAGCCCTACTTTTCACTCACCGTCGCAGATAAGACGGGGAGTCTGCGCGCACGCTATTTCCCCCGCAAGGCTTCGCTCGAAAAGCTCCGCGCCCTCGCACAGGGCACGAGCGTGTGCCTGACGGGCGACAACGAGCTGTTCGGCGGGAGCCTCTCCTTCCGCGTCAAGGCCGTCGACTTCGGCCGTCCGAAAGAGGGCTTCGTCCCCGAGGAACGCCCTTCCCGTCCCGTTCCCGCCCGCTACCGCACCGTGTTCCCCTCGCCCGAGACCGACTATATTCAGGCCGATCTTTTCGGCGCTTCCCCCCTTCCGGAGGAATTTATTAAGGGGAAATTCGTCGTTTTCGATCTCGAGACGACGGGGCTCAACAACACTCCGGGCACGGGCAGCATGGACCGCATCATCGAGGTGGGCGCCGTCAAGATCGAGGGGGGAGCCATCATAGAGAAGTTCTCCACCTTCGTTTCCTGCCCTACAAAGCTTTCCGCCGAGATCGTCTCGCTCACGGGCATCACGGACGAAATGCTCGTGGGCGCACCTGAGGTCGGGGACGTCCTCGCCGACTTCTATAAGTTCACGGCGGGGTGCACCCTCGTCGGGCACAACGTAAATTTCGACTACCGCTTCATAAGATACTACGGGGAAAAGGAGGGGTTCCTTTTCGAACAAAAGCAGATCGATACCGTCGCGTTCGCGCAGTCGATGCTCCGCCTCTCCAACTATAAACTGAATACCGTCGCCGATCACTTCGGGTTCACCTTCAACCACCACCGTGCCTTCGACGACGCCTTCGTCACCGCCAAGATCTTCATCGAGCTCGTTCGCATGAAGGGGGGACTGATGCGCTGAGCGCGAATTTTTCGGAAAATTTCCCGAAATTGCGTGTAAACGCTTGCAAAGAATGACAGAGTATGCTATACTAAGGATACTTAATCGATGAAAAGAGATTGAGAGCGGGTCGCCGCTCTCAATTCTTATGTAACGGGGCACCGTTGCGGAAAGGAGGGAACGTGAGGATCAAACCGCTCTCGGAGATCGAAGCCTTTCTCCGCCCGTATGCCGAGGCGTGCGGCGTGGAGATCGTGGAAGTCGCATGGGATGCACGCACGAAGGCGCTCACGGTCTTCATCGATAAGGCGGGCGGGCTCGACCTTGTCTCCTGCGAGGCCTTCCACCGCGCGATCGACGGCCCCCTCGACGAGCTCGATCCCACCTTCGGGCTGGCCTACACCCTCAACTGCTCCTCGCCGGGGCTCGACCGTCCCTTCAAAAAAGAACAGGATTTTGCCCGCCATCTCGGCGAAAAGATCGAGGTGCATCTCTATGCGCCGTATGAGGGGGCGAAATATTTCGAGGGAGAACTCCTCTCCTTTGAAGAGGGCGTCATCACGCTTTCCGCCAAGGAAGGGGAGAAGAAGATCCCCTTCGAAAAGTGCTCGAAGGTCTGCCTTCTCATCGAAGTAACTTAAGCAGCTTTCTCTTCCGCACGGCGGAGGGATCATCTATATCACGAATACAAAACATTGGGAGAAATTTTATGGTCAACAAGGATTTCTTTGCGGCGCTTGCCGACTTGGAGCATGAACGCGGGATCAGCGAAGAAGTATTCATCAGTGCGCTCTCGAGTGCGCTTGCTTCCGCCTATAAAAAGCAGGTGTTCGGGGAGACGGCGAATGTCGACGTCCGCCTCAATCCCGAGAAGAACACCATCCGCTTCTTCCTGATGCGCACCGTCGTCGAGGATACCGACGAGGAGATCGCCGACGGCGAGATCATGCTCGAGGATGCGCTTGCCATCAAAAAAACGGCAAAGGTGGGGGATGTGCTCACCGAGGAATTTGTTCCGAAGGATTTCTCGCGCATCGCCGCACAGACGGCAAAGCAGGTCATTCTGCAGAAGATCCACGAGACCGAGCGCGATAATACCCTCTCCGAGTTCTCGGATAAAGAGGGCGAACTCATGACGGGGCTCATCCGCAAGGTCGAGGCCGCCAATGTCTATGTCGAGCTCGGCAAAGGTCAGGTCGAGGGCGTCATGCTCCCGCAGGATAAGGTGCGTGGCGAACGCTACGAGACGGGGGATAAGATCAAGGTCTACGTGCGCAAGGTGCGCAGCGGCGGAAGGAACGCGCAGGTGCTCGTCTCCCGCGCGGCGCCCGGGCTCGTGAAGCGTCTCTTCGAGGAAGAGGTCCCCGAGATCAAGGCGGGTACCGTCGTCATCAAATCCATCTCCCGCGAACCGGGGCACCGCACCAAGATGGCGATCGCCACAATGGATCCCCGCGTCGATCCCGTGGGCGCATGCGTCGGCAACAAGGGCGCGCGCGTCAACGCCGTCGTCGCCGAGCTCGGCGGCGAGAAGATCGATATCATCCTCTGGAGCGAAAATCCGCTCGAGTTCATCGCGAAGGCGCTCTCTCCCGCGACGGTCGTCTCCGTCACCCAGACGGGCGAGAGATCGGCGGTCGCCGTCGTTCCCGACGAGAAGCTTTCCCTCGCCATCGGAAGAGACGGGCAGAACGCCCGCCTTGCCGCCCGTCTCACGGGCTGGAAGATCGACGTCAAGAGCGAATCGGCTGCGGGCAAGCTCGATCTCGATCCCGCCTTGGAAGAGGGCACGGAGGAATAACATGGACGGGCAGCGCAAGGTCCCCATGCGGACGTGTATCGCCTGCCGCAAGGAGATGCCCAAGGCAGAGCTTCTACGCATCGTGAAAAGCCCCACGGGGGAGATCTCGCTCGATTTTTCGGGGCGGCTCCCGGGGCGCGGCGCCTATGTCTGCAAGGAGGAAGCGTGTTTCCGCCTTCTTCACAGGAAGAGGGCGCTCGCAAAGGCATTCTCCGTCCCCGTTCCCGAAGAAGTCTACGCCCGTCTCGAGGAGGAATTCCTTGTCGCAAAAATCTAAGTCCTATTTAGGATTTGCACGCCGTGCGGGGAAGCTCGTCCTCGGCGTGAACGCCGTCAAGGCGACGAAGGGGGAGGTCTATCTTCTCCTTGCCGACAGGGCCGCTTCCCCCAACACACAGAAGGAGATCCAAGCCCTTGCGGGGAAGTTTTCCTGTCCGCTTTTGCAAACGGACGATCTCGAAGGGCTCGTCGGCAAACCCTTTTGCAAGCTCGCCGCCGTAAGAGAGGAACACCTCGCCCGTGCGATCCTGCAAGATATCAAAGAATAACATCCGTCCGATCGGAGGAATGAATGGCATACGAAAACATCGAAAAATTGGGCGCCCTCAAGGGCGATAAAGCGACAGCCGCTTTGAAGGATAAGCTCTCCGCGAGTGAGAAAAAACTCTCGGAGCTCATCAGGAAGTTCGCCGAAGTGGAAGCCTTGGAGGCCCAGCGCCGCGCCGAGCGTGCGGCCGAGGAGCAGAGACTTGCCGAAGAGGCACGCCTCGCCGAAGAGGAAGCCCGCCGCAAGGCGGGGGAGGAAGCGGAGCGTCTTGCCGCCGAAAAGGCCGCCGAAGAGCAAAGAAAGGCTGCCGAGGAAAAAAAGGCGGTAAAGGCCGAGAAGCCCGCACCCGCCCCTGCGGCAAAAGCTGCGCCCGCCCCTTCCGCGGCTCCTTCTGCGGATCGGCGTCCGCCGCGGCAGGAACAGAGCGCACAGCCCCGTCCCCAGCCGAAGACCTTCCGTCCCGATCAAAACAAGGATCGGCGGCCCACATATACGCCCGCCGCAAGAGGGGGAACGGGCGCTTCGCCGCGCCCCGCATTCGGGAGCCGTCCTCCGCTTCCCGCCCGTCCCGGGCTTCCTCCGCGTCCGATGGGCCGTCCCGCGCCCGCACCCGCGCCTATGCCCGCACCGCGCAGGGATACCCAGAAAAAATTCGAAAAGACCTATGTCGAGAAATCGCGCGGCCCCGCCAATAAGCGCGCCCTTCAGCGCCAGCAGGGGGCGAGCATCGGCGACTTCGATAAGGAGAGCGGATACAGGAAGGCCCGCTTCGGCAAGAAGGCGAGGAAGGAGACGCAGACCGTCAAGATCGACCACGCCGTCGTCACGAGCCGGGAGATCCCGATCAAGGTCCTCTCCGAAAAACTCGGCATTTCCGCCGTAGAGATCACCAAGCGCCTCTTTCGCGAGGGCGTCATGAAGACGGTGAACGAATCCGTGGACTACGATAACGCGGCGTTCATCGCCCTCGAGCTCGGCATCGACCTCGAATACAAACCCGAGAAGACTGCGGAGGAGACCCTCATCGAGGAACACGGGGCAGACGAAGCGGAGA
>CANQCA010000053.1 GCA_947589585.1 uncultured Clostridia bacterium | reverse complement strand
CTTCGTCTTTGCGTTTCGACATACGTTCCGCCGCTTGTTGCTCCTCCGCCTCCCATAAAATCTCCTTTGTTTTTGAAATTCATATATGCGCGCCGTATTCTTGATTATATTATACCACAGGTTTTTACGAGAAGCTCGTTATGTGACCACTTCTTTACAGAAAAAAGCAACGGGTTTTTCCCGTTGCTCAAAAAATCCCTATCAAAGCCACCGCTCGGGAAGGGATTTTTGTTTTGTAGAAGCCTTCCCCTCTCGGGGGGAAGGTGTCGCTTTGCGACGGATAAGGGGCATGACCTGCCCGCGCGTCATTCTGCCCCGCGCGCACTATTGTCTACTAAGCGCGGCACGAGCCGCAGGCGAAGGAGCGTAGCGAAGAATCCCCCTAATGAAAACACGGACTGCGTACTTCGGGATCCTTCGATCGCTTCGCTCCTCAGGATGACGCGGATGACGGGAAGCCTTTCGGACTTCGTATGAGGGGATTCTCTCGGGGCTTCGCCCCTCGGAATGACAGCGTAATCCCGAGCAAAACAAAATTTGTGAACTTATACGCGTCTCGCTAAAACGAAGCAGTTACTTTTCCCACTCTTTTAAGAGGTCATCGACGGTCGAGAGCTTCGCGCCGTAGACGTCGTGCAAGTACTTGATACCGTAGAGGTAATCCTCCTCGGTGAAGGAATCGGTGGCGTCGGTGGCGACGACGATATGATAGCCGAGCTGGAAGGCGTCCGCGGCGGTATGCCTTACGCACATGTGCGCGTGCAGGCCGGTGAGAACGACGGTATCGACGCCGAGCTCGCGAAGGAGCAGGTCGAGGTCGGTATGGAAGAAGCCCGAATACCTGCGCTTGGGGACGACATAGTCCTTTTTGCACAGTCCGAGCTCGGGGATGACCTCGGCGCCCTTGGTGCCCGCAATGGCGTGTTCGCCCCAAACCTCAAACTCGCGGTCGATGCCCTTCAGGTGTGCATCGTTGCAGAAGATGACGGGAACATTAGCGCGCCTTGCGCCCTGCAGGAGCTCGGCCGTCTTAGGCACGATTGCGAGGCCCCGATCGCACTTCAAAGCGCCCGTCACGAAATCGTTGAGCATATCCACAACGAGGATCGCCGTCTTATTTTCTTTCATCTTTGTAAACTCCTTGAACTTTGAATTTCCTTCATTTTACGCCTGCGACAGGGCGATGTCAAGTAAAAGGGCACAAAAAAAACGGGCTTGAAGCCCGTTTTTTGTTTTCTCTTATCAAAGACCGAATGTGAAGCTTTCGCCTGCGCTGATGAGGCCGAGGCCCTGAAGAATATCGGTGATGATACCTTCGATCGCGCCAACGCCGTCGAACGCGAACATGTAGATGAGAAGGCCCGCCCAAGCAAGGATCCAAATGATCGCGATGATGAGACCGGCGATCGCAAGCTTCTTGAAGCCATTGTTGCGCTTGATAGCGATGATGCAGCAAGGAAGGCTGATAAGAAGGAAGATCGGGATGAAGGAAAGGATCGCGAAGATGAAGCCGACGAGGCCGAGCTTGCTCTTCTTGCCCTCATTCTCTTCGTCTTCTTTCTTCTCTACTTCCGTCTCGGGAGCCTTATCTTCGTCTTGCTCCTTGTGCTTATCCTTCTTCTTTTTCTTCTTATCTTCCTTGGGCTCTTCCTCGGTTTCCTCTTCCTTCTTCTCTACTGCTTCGGGAGCAGCGGGCTGAGGACGCGTGCGGGTGATAGCCTCGGGTTGCTGAGGCTTCTCTTCCGCGGGCTGATCCAAGGTGATAGGCGGGAGAACAAAAGGCGACGTGCCGAACTGGTTCATCCCGAAGGTGCCGAAGCCGCCGTAGGGCTGACCGAATCCGCCGAAACCGCCGAAACTGCCGAAGCCGCCGAAAGGCTGGCCGAATCCGCCGAAGCTGCCGAATTGCGTATTCTGCAATTGCGATGCGGGGAAGGTGTAGTTGACGGGAGCGGAGATCCCGGGGATCGCCTCATTCTTCGACCCGCAGTACGGGCAGAAGTTCTCACCGCTGTAGACTTCCCTGCCGCAGCATGCGCACTTCACCACGATGGGGGTGCCGCAACCGGGGCAGAATGTCTCATCGTCGTAGAGCTTTGTGCCGCATACGGCGCAAGTATCTACTACCTTGTGTTTGCAATGCGGACATGCATGATCCTTATCGGTCAACGGCGTTCCGCAGAAACGACAGTATTTTGCCATTTATGTTCCCTCCTAATGTTTTCAATGTAACGATAATAGGATACTACATATTTTTTGCGTTGTCAACCCTATTTTGAAAAATAAATGCACGGATTTGCAAAAATTTTTGTGAAATTTGCCATTTTTTGTCAAATTGCCCCATCTCGGGGGACGCTGTAGAGGTCAAAC
This sequence comes from uncultured Clostridia bacterium, assembly GCA_947589585.1. Classification (GTDB taxonomy): domain Bacteria; phylum Bacillota; class Clostridia; order Christensenellales; family Borkfalkiaceae; genus Gallimonas. The sequence continues at coordinate 7,376 of CANQCA010000053.1, read as the reverse complement.
TCGCTTTCGAGGTCGAAATGTTCCCCCTCTTCGAAGGCGGCGAGCTTGGAGACGGAGACCTCGTAGGCCGTCATCGTGACCGTCTCTTCCTCGGAAAGACGCTTCTGGTATTCGCGGCTCTGGATCCTCCCCGAGAGGGCGACCCTGTCCCCCACCTTGAGGTTCTGCACGAAACGGGCGTTGCGGCCCCATGCGATACAGGGGATGTAGTCGGATTTATTGTATGCCCTGTTCACGGCGAGGAGAAGATCGGCGATCTCGCGGCTGAAGGGGGTGGTGCGGTAGATGGGCGGCTTGCAGATATAGCCGGAAAGCACGATCCCGTTGGGGTTTTTCCCCTCGACCTCTTCGACGAGCTCACGCACGAACACCGTGAGCATGAGGCGGGATCTTCCTCCCTCCAATTTATTATAGCTGCGGAACTGCCCCACGGCGGAGAGGGTGCTGCCCACTTTGAGATCGCTCCCCTTGATGAGGCGTTCGGAAACGGTCACGGGCAGAATATCCGCCTGCCCCGAAAGGCGCATGACGCGCACAAAGAATTCGTAGAAGCCTTCGCCGTATACCTCATGCGAAAAGGTCGCCTCGGAGACGATCTCCCCGCAGATATACACCTTGTTGTTCTTTTCCGTCATATGATCGGTCATGATTCGTACCTCCAAAAGCTATGTGTGTGTTTTCGCAAATTTCTTTCTATCAGAAACCCCCTGCGGGGCATAATGCGGGCAAAGAAATCTGCGAGGGGTGAAGTTTGTACATCTCTATGCCCCATCGCCCGCTGTGCTTTGTTGTTCTCAATGTCAGTAAGGCGACAGGGCTCGCCAAATTGAGGCGCCCACGGCGGAAGTCAATTCCGCCTAAGGCAAGTGATTAGGAATAGCTCCCCCATCCGTCGCCCAAGGGCGACACCCTCCCCCTCAAAGAGGGGTAGGGCTTCCCCCATCTATGGGGGAGGCTCCGCGCCAGCGGTGGTGGGGGTTTGCTTCTGATTACTTGCGCGAGCAGAACCACGCTTCTGCGCTGCGCGCCCCCATTTGCCAAGCCACCGCACGCTTATTGTCTTTGAGAACAGAAAGGTACAGCGGCCGACGGGGCTGAGGGATGTTCAAAATTAACCCCTCACGAAATTTTGTTTTGCGATGTTTGGACTTCGTATGAGGGGATGCTTCGAGGATAGGTCGCCGTGGACTGCGTAGGGCTTTATCTGCTCAGCATGACGCGGTTAACCCATGGACTTCGTATAAGGGGATTCTCTCGACCCCGTTGGGGTCTCGGAATGACAGGTTATTCCAAGCAAAACAAAATTTGTGAACTTGTCAAGCCGTTCCCTTAGGGATTTGCTTGCCGGTGGCATCGATCGTATAATTCTCCCGATATATAAGTTCGCCGATGGGGACGAATTCATACCCGTTCGCACGCAGGGTATCGATGACGATGGGAAGCGCTTCCGCCGTATGCAGGCCGTTGTTGTGCATCAGGATGATGGAGCCGCTCTTGGCACGCGAGACGATGCGGGAGGCGATATCGGATGCGGAGAGGTCCTTCCAATCGAGGGAATCCACATCCCACTGGATGGGATAGAGCCCCATCGCGTTCGCGGTGTCGATGAGGAGGTTATCGTAGTCGCCGTAGGGTGGGCGGAAGAGTTCGACTTCCTTTCCCGTCACCTTTTCGATGGCGGCAGAGGAGCTTTCGAGCTCGGCTCTGATCTCCTCTTCGGAGAGACGGGACATATAGGAATGCGTCGCGCTGTGCGTGCCCACTTCGTGCCCCGCATCTGTGATTTTTTTAAGATATTCGGGGTATTTTTCCGCCCAGAATTGTACGGTGAAGAAGGTCGCATGCACCTTCTCGGAAGCGAGCGTCTGCAAAATTTTCTCCGTAGAATCCACGCCCCATGCGCAGTCGAAGGAGATGGCGAGCTTGTTGTCGCTCCGCTCGACGCAATAGATGGGCAGCGAACGCGCCCCGCTCCAATATACCTCTTGGGCGTCGGCAGCGTAAGCGACGGCCGTTCCGAGCGCAAGCGCTGCGGACATGGCTATGGCAAATGCGGCCGTCTTGAGGCGGAAGATGAAAAATTTCATTCCGAATACCTGTATCCTATCATAGAATTTCGTGCGGTCGGAAGGAGATCTTGTCTGAAACGGGCGAATGTTGTCGTTTTTCTCCCGCTCCCCTTCTTCCCGCCTTCTATCTCTATTCCCAAGGCGCAGCGGATATGTTTTTTTGCATAAAAAAACCCGCCCCGAAGGGCGGATGGAAAGCGTTCTCTATGTCAGTTCTTTGCCGGGGGAAGGCCGAAGGGGTGCTTGTTCTGCACGCTCGTGAAGGTGAAGGCATACACCTCTTTGGCCTTGGCGCGAAGAAGGCGGTCGGCGAGCTCGGAGACGGTCGCACCCGTCGTGAGCGTATCGTCGACGATGAGGATGGTCTTCCCCTTTACGGCCTTTCTGTCCTCGACATGGAAGCACCCCTCGAGGTTCTTCTCACGGTCGGCCCTGCCGAGGAATTTCTGCGCACCCGTCTCCCTTTGCTTGATGACGGCATCGAGAAGCTCCTTATTCGTGCGGGCGGCGATCTCCTCTGCCAGAAGCCGACTCTGGTTATAGCCCCGCTTTTTCTCCGCCCTCTTCGTCATGGGGATGAAGGCGACGGCGTCGCACATGGCAAATTCTCTCTCGATGAGGGGCATGGAGAGGTCCGCGAGGGTGCGGTAGAGATATTTCTCGCCCCGCTTGAAGCGCACGACAAGCCGCGCCGCCGCCTCCTCGTGGGTGAAGACAGACCGCGCTTTCTTCACCTTGAGGGGTTTTTGCTTGCATTCGAGGCACACGCCCGCCTCGACGACTTTTCTGCCGCAGAAGGGGCAGATGTTTTGGTCGTTCCAAGGGAGCTCTTTCAGACATGGGTGGCACACACGCGCTCCGTCGAACACTTCCCGCCCGCAAATATCGCAGGTGAAATTGACCTTATCGTCGTACTTTTTGAGTTGTCTTTTGATGAGATCGAAAAGTTTCATCGGTGTAAAATGAAAGGGGTTAGGGGTTAGGGAGTGGTTACCCTTGGCTCCCCAGGGCCTACCCCTTTACAAGGGGAGGCTCCGCCGCAGGCGGTGGTGGGGGGTTGTTTCTAATATTACTATTACTTGCGCGAGCAGGGTCTCTACTAACGCTGCGCGACTCAATTTGCCAAGCTACCGCACGCTTAATGTCTTTGAGGACAGAAGAGCACAGCGGGCGACGGGGCTGAAGGATGTTGGTACTTAACCCCTCACGAAATTTTGTTTTGCGATGTTTGGACTTCGTATGAGGGGATGCTTCGAGGATGGGCCGCTGCCGTTTGTCTGTCGGCTACTTCGCGGTCGGTGACCGCTCGTGCCGCGCTTAAGTTGTCAAATAGAAGCTTCGCGCGGGGCAGCATGACGCGTTTAACCCATGGAGTTCGTACAAGGGGATCCTCTCACCCGCTTCGGGGGCTACTTCGTCGCTGCGCTCCTCGTGCCGACCTTCGATAATCAATAGAAGCCTCGGTCGGGGCGGAATGACAGGTTATTCCAAGCAAAACAAAATTTGTGAACCTATCCGCGTTTCGCTCAATGAAAACAACAAAAAAAGTCGGCGGGGCCGACTTTTTTTACTCAGAAATCATCATCCTCATCTTCGTCATCATCTTCGTCATCGTCGTTGGAAAAGGACGAGAGTTCGTCGAGCGTGACATATTCGAGATCCTCTTCGTCGTCCGCCTCTTCGCTCTCCTCTTCCTCTTCTTCCTCATCGGGTTCGAATTCTCCTTCGAATTCCTCGTCGAGGCGGCCCATTTCGGAATCGAGCTCGGCGCCCTCGTCGTCGTCGAGATATTCGCGCCATTCGTCGTCCTCTTCGGAGTCGTCCTCTTCCTCTTCGTACTCGGATTTGCGGCGGCACTCCTCGCACATCTTCTCGCCGGGGCGCATCATGTTCTCCCCACAGATGGGGCAGAGCTCGGTGGCGAGAAGGTCTTCCTCCTCTTCTACCTCGTCGATATCGCTGGGAATGCCCTTCATTTCCTTTATGCAGACGTCGCAATATTCCTGTTTTTCCGCGTCGATGTAGTTAAGCTCACATCGCGGGCATTTGATATAGCGTATCATATAATTTTCCTCCGAACATATCGCCTTCTCTCAGGCTAATAAATTATATTTGTATTTATTTTTTTTGTAAACTGTTTTTTTATACCTTTGGGAAAATTTTTTTGGTTTTCACGAAATTTTTTTCTTTATGAAGTGTGCGGGTCCAAAAAACCTCCCCGCATAGGCGGGGAGGCTGATGTTCATCCCTTATTCGTTGTAAGGATCTCGGTCGTCGGAGGGCTGCTCTGTCTCCTGCGAAGGCTGCTCCTCTTGCTCTTCGGGCTCTTCTGTAGGGATCTCTTGCTCGGGCTCCTCTGCGGGCGCCTCGTACTCTTCCACAAGTTCGTCCTCGGGCGTGGGTTCGTCGTCGGCATAGACGTCGATGTCCTTATCGTCCGTCGTATCGACGTGCATACGAGGCGTCTTGGGCGCGTTCGCCTTCTTTTTCTTCTTGAGAAGGACGACGGTGACTGCCGCGGCGGCTCCGGCGACTGCGGCGACGCAGGCGCAGACGATGAGCGCGATCTCCCAGCCCGCGAGGCCTTCCGCCTCTTCCGTCTCGGGAGCGGTGTACTCGGAGAGCACGTCGCCCTTCCAGTACGCCTTCACGGCTTCCTCTTCATCCGCGGTGAGAACGCCGAGCTTGGTCACGAAGTAGCTGCGTGTTCTGTAGGACTTCTCGCCGTCCTTGAGCGTATAGGTGTTGCCGTTGTAGGTGAGTTCTTCGCCGTTCACATAGGCATTGAAAGCCTTGAAGAAGTCTTCCGCGTAGGGATTGGTGATATCCTCGTCGCCGTCCGCTTGCTCGTTGGCTTCGATGGCGGCCTCGTACTCCGCCGCATTCTCCTTGAGAAGCTCGTCCGTACCCGTGTAGAAGTAGTACTTGACGGCGTTGGAGAGGACGTCCTCTTCCTGTTGCTTGGAGATGTCCTCGAGAAGGCTGTCGGCCTCGTTGCCGTCGTCATAGCCCGTGATCTCGTGGAGCTTGGCGTTGAGCGCCTTGATCTCGGCGTTGTTCATGAGGCCGTTCGCGCCCGTGAGATCCACGCAGCTGATGCAGTTCACGGCCGAGCCGTAAGCCACGGCGTCTGCATCCGCGAAGAAGAGGTCGGCTCCGATGATCTCGAAATTGTACCAACCCGTCGCGTGGACGATGTCGAGCACTCTGCAGGCCGTATACTCATTCTTGAGATCGAAGTTGGCGTCTTCCATGTTGGCATAGAAGCGCTGTTCGATCTTGCCCGCCTTGTTGTCGTAGACGGCACGGTTGACGGAGAGGTTGCTGTTGACCGAAAGGGTGTAGTAGACGTAGGCGTATTCATCGTTCCCTTCGATGGGGTCGAGAGAAACGAGGGTGGCGCCGCTCGCATCGCGGGCGATCTGGATCTCGCTCTTGATGCCGCCCGTCTCGGTCGCGTCGACGCGGTAGATCCCGTCTTCATCGGTGTAGAGATAGTGGTGGCCGCCCTCTTTATCCATGAAGAAGAGTGCGGAGGCGGAAGCCTTGCTGTCCGCATAGACGGCGTTGGCTACGCATTGAAGCCCCGTATCGTTCCCCCCGATCGAATCCCAGCCGGAAGCCGTCGCCGAGATGGGAAGATAAAAGAGCGCATCGTCCACCCCGGTCGTCTCCATATCCGTCTGACGGCGGGTGAAGTAGATGCCGTCGTTCTCGAAGGAACGGAGCGTATAGGTATAGCCGCCGGGAATGGAAGGCGTGGCTGTGCCGTGATTGAATGACGTCTTGGGCTGGGTGGCGCCGATGCCGTCGAGGACGAGGGTGCCGAGGTTGATATAGGGCACCTTGCCTTCATTGTTCTCGTTGAGCCAATCCTGGTCCCACTGATATTCGTAGGGCTCCTCGGTCGCAGCGGCCGTCACGCAATAAATCTGGTTGTATGCGTCGGCATAGGACTTGGGATTGGAAGAATCGAGCTTATCCGTGACCGTCATCGTATAGTAGATCGCGGCATTGCCCTTCTCCGTCTTATGGAAGACGAGATCGCCGAGGCCTTCCGCAAGCACGGTATCCACCCCCGTCGCCGTATTATAGGAGTGGAGCGCCTTGGTCGAAGCCGAGGAATCGCAGTAGACGAGATAAACCGTGCCGTTCTCTTCGATGAAGCGGTATTCCGTCGAGTTGGAGGAGACACGGACGAGTTCCTTCCTGTCCGTCCCGTCGAGCTTGGCGCTCGCGAAGTCGAGATAGGAATTCTGCACCGTACCGTCGATGCCCTTCACGTTCGTCGGCGTCGCATAGTAGATGCGGTCACCGTAGATGAAGAGACCGCCGGTGTGGGAACCGTCGACCATGAGCGAGGGGATGACCGTCTCCGCAGTCTTCCACCCGCCGCTCTCCTTCTTCGCACGCATGAGTGCGCCCTTGACGGGGACGCCGTAGGTATTATCCGCATCGTACGTCTCGATGCCGTTGATGAAGTAGTAGTACTCCCCTTTCTCGACGACGAATCCGCCGTTCGAGACAACGGCGGCACCTTCCGCCGGGAAGCTGCCCTTGGGAGGAGCGAATTCACTGCCGCAGGCGGTAAGGGAGAGCGCTCCGCCCGCGATGATCGCGGCGGATGCGAGCGCTATAAATTTTTTGATGGATCTACGCATATTGATTCCCTTCCGTTTTTCGGAAATAAGTTCTAATCGTACATTTTCCATTATAAACTAAAGAACGGGTTTTGGCAATCAAAAACCCGCAAAACTTGCACTTTTCTTGAAGAAATTTTGTAAAATTATAGGTTCGCCCGCACGCGCGCACGCTCTATTTCCCATAGAAGGAGGACTCGTTTTGGAAAAATTCGGTATCTTTGAACTGCTCGACGCACTCTCCGCGATCGCAGATGCCACGGAAAAAGGGGCGGAAGGGCCCGTTCCCCATGCGGAAAACGACGGGGATAAACCGCCGAAGCGCACGCCCGATGCGGCCTTCGCTCCCCCCGCCTACGGGAGCGATGCGGCGCAATCGTCATCGGGCAGCAGTGCCTATGAGGGCTTTCTCGCCCGACACACTTCCGCCACATCGAAAGTGAAGAAGTAGAGGATAAGCGTCATTCTGCCCCGACCGAAGCTTCTATTGATTATCGAAGGTCGGCACGAGCGGTCACCGACCGCGAAGTAGCCGTTCGGGTCTTACGACTGTCCGCAAAAGCAACTCTCCGAAAAATCCACGTAAACGAAGTCCGCGTTTTCATCTTCGGGATTCTTCGACTTCGGCTACGCCTTCGCTCAGAATGACGCGTTTGACACGACGCAG
>CANQCA010000052.1 GCA_947589585.1 uncultured Clostridia bacterium | reverse complement strand
GGCGGCGCCAAGATCAAAAACGCCGATTTTGTCATCAATGAAAACGAGCGCATCGGCTTTATCGGCGGCAACGGCGAAGGAAAGACGACGCTGCTTCGCCTGCTTCTTCGCGAGCTTGCCCCCGACGAGGGCGAGGTCGTATTAAAAAACTGCATTCGCATCGGGTATCTTCCGCAGATCGGCGGGTTTGAGAGCGATTCCACCGTCTATGGGGCGATGAAGGAAGTGTTCCGCGAGGACGACGAGCTCATCTCCCGCCTTCGCGAGACGGAAAAGAGGCTGGAAACTGCGACGGATGAGGAGATGCGCATCCTCTCTTCGCGCATCGAAAGCCTCGAAAAACGCATTGCGGCGAGGGATAGCTACAACTATGAGGTGCGCATCAAAACCGTCCTCGGCGGCATGGGGTTTGAAGGCGTCCTGACGCAAAAGGTGGCTACCATGTCCGGGGGTGAGCGCACAAAACTGAAGCTTTGCCGCCTTCTCTTGGAGCAGCCCGAGCTCCTCATTCTGGACGAGCCGACCAACCATTTGGACGTAAAGACGCTCTTTTGGCTCGAGGACTATCTTTCGTCCTACAAGGGGGCGCTTCTCATCGTCTCGCACGATAGATACTTTCTCGATCGGCTTACGACGCGCACGTTAGAGCTCGACCGCGGGCGGCTCTCTTCCTACAAGGGGAATTATTCGAAATATAAGATCCTGCGCGAGGAGCGCTACAAGGAAGAGGTGCGCGCCTACGAAAAGCAACAGGAGGAGATCGCGAAACTGCAGGACTATGTCGACCGCAACCTCGTCCGCGCGACGACGGCAAAGAGCGCGCTCTCGCGGGTGAATAAGCTCGAGCGGATGGACGTTCTCGAAAAGCCCCTTCCCCCCATCCGCCCGCCGCGGTTTCGATTTGAGGCAGAGGAGAAGCCTTACGAGAAAGTGATCTTCGCAGAGAAATTCGACCTCAAAGCCGAGGAAAAACTTCTCCTCAAGGATGCGTCGCTCACCCTCATGCGCGGAGAGAAATGCGCGCTCGTCGGCGAGAACGGCACGGGAAAGAGCACCCTTCTCAAGTTCCTTCTCTCGGGGGATCGGCGCGTCATCCTCGGGCGGTATGTTCGGCCCGCCTACTACGATCAGGAGAACGCCGACCTCGACAGAGAGGAGCGCACGCTCGAAGCCTTTTGGGGGCAGTGCCCGCGGCTTTCCCAGACAGAAGTGCGGGCGATCCTTGCCGCGGCGGGGCTGAACGCCGAGGACATCGAAAAGAAGGTCCAAAATCTCTCGGGCGGAATGCGGGCAAAGTTGGAGCTCGCGATTCTGGAGACGAAGAAGGGGAATCTCCTCATCTTGGACGAGCCCACCAACCACCTCGATCTTCCCGCCCGCGAGGCGCTCGAAGAGGCACTTGCAAACTACGACGGGACCCTTCTCTTTGTCTCGCACGACAGGCGGTTCATCGAATCGCTCGCCACGTCCATTCTCTGCATCGAGGATAGGAAGCTCACATATTTCAAGGGAAGCTACGCGGAATTTCTTGCTGCAAAGCGCACGACACCCCCCACCCCTTCAAGTGAGCCGATGCCCGAAAAGAAGAAGGTCGAAGGATACAGAACGCGCGAAGAACGCGCCAAAGAGGCACAGAAAAAGACGCGCATCCGCGAGATCGAGCTTCGCCTCGAAGCCTTGGAAAAAGAGGAGGAAGGGCTCAATGAAGCCCTCGCCGCATGCGCTTCCGACTATGTAAAAGTGCGGGAAATCACACAAAAACTCGAGCTTCTTCGCGCCGAGAGCGACGCGCTCTATGTAGAATACGAAACACTCATTTAAGGCAATTTTATAGCAAAAAGAGGCGAAATTTCGCCTCTTTTTGCTTATTTCGATTTTTTTCGAAATAACATTATTCGCATGTATTCTTTGCTTTTTCGCGGGTGCGCATCTCTTGGAAGAAGGAGGTGAGGACCTCGGTGCACTCCTTTTCCATGACGCCGCCCTGAACTTCCACCGTGTGGTTGACAAGGTTGGCGGTGGCGAGCTCGTGCGTCAAACTTCTGCCCTTTCCCTCGTATGCGCCGAAGTAGACTTTCTCGATGCGGGCGTTCAGAATGGCGCCCATGCACATCGGGCAGGGCTCCAAAGTCACATATATCTCGGCGCCTTCGAGCCGCCACGACTTGATTTTTTTGCACGCCCGATCGATCGCGCGGACTTCGGCGTGCTGCGTCGCCATCTGCAATTTTGTGCGAAGATTGTAGCCCCGCCCGATGATCTTCCCATCGAGGACGACGACTGCGCCGATGGGGACTTCCCCCTCCGCCTTGGCTTTTTTCGCAAGGCGCAACGCCTCGCGCATGAATTTTTCCTGCATGGTTTCCTCTTGTATTTACAATGCCTCCGAGAGATCCAAGAGCGCCTCGCCCGCCCGATGGATGATGGAAGGGAGCGCCTCCCACCCCAAGGGATGGGAAAGAGCGTCGGAGCCCACCTCGATCGTAAAGGCCGGGATCTTCAGCTTCTCGATGCACCAATCCTTGTAGCCGCCCGCGGAGCCGCGGACGGTAACGAGCGGATAGCCCGTGCTTGTTGCAAGCACTTCGGCGAGCTTTCTATCCCGCATTTTTCGCGCTCTGTCTTGGTGAAATTCGTAGTAGATCTCCTCCCCCTTCGTGTGCCACGAGAGCGTCGCCGCGGGCATGAGCTCGAGGGTGAAATCGCGAAGAGCCTCCGTTTCGGGCTCCGAAAAAGGTGCTTCTCCGATATAATTCGCATAGGACGGACGGCGAAGATTATCTTTTCCCGTTCCCCATTTTGCGTCGAAATTGACGTTGAGATCGACGGCATTCGCATTCGCCTTATACAGCCTCAGATCGCCCTCGCAAAGGGATATGATCAATTCCTGCCGAACCTTTGAGACGGCCCCGATGCCTACTTCCGAGATGAGTGCACCGTCGGGGTTCATGAGCGGAAGCACCCACGCGCCCCCGTTTTTCACCCCTCTTCCGATGTGATAAAGGGCGAGAAGCGCCGTCGCCCATTCGCGGGCGTGGATGGCATACTGCGAGAGGATCTGCGGCCCTTCATGGCTTCCGATATGAATGGCAAAGAGGCTTCTTTTCTCCACGCTCTTGCCGATGATCCTCTTTTCGCCGTGAAAATTTCGGTAGAATGTTGCAATCTCCTCATAGATATCCATTCTACCAAGATATGAAAGAAAGGGCTATTTGTGGTATTCCGCGCCGCATTGGATCATGAAGGCGCGATAGAGCTGTTCTAACAAAAGGACGCGGAAGAGCTGGTGCGGGAAGGTCATTTTGGAAAAGGAAAGAAGCGCATTTGCCCGCTCCTTCACGCTCTCATGCATCCCGCACGAGGAACCGATGACGAGGGTGAGCTCCTCCCCGCGGTCGAAAATCTCTTTCACATCCGCGGAAAACTGTTCCGAGGAGCGCATTTGCCCCTCTGAGGCGAGGACGATCGTATAGCCGCGAAGGCTTCTTAAGATGTCCTCCGCCTCCTCTTTGACCGTCCGCCGCTCGGGAAGCTCCTTGATCTCGAGTTTGCAAAACCGCGCGAGGCGTTTTTGATATTCCGCACAGGCGTCGCGCAGGTACTGCTCCTTGAGCTTCCCCACGCAGACGATCGTTACTTTGTTCATATGATCCCCATCCCCTGTAAGAGCGCCCCGCCCCATTCGACTGCGCAGACGAGGATGCCCACGAGTGCGGCGAGGAAATACTTCTTCCCGTCCCGAAGTCCCCCGCGCCGATTGCCGCGCTTATCGAGAAAAACGAGATAGATAAGGACGATGAGGAGCACGGCGCCGGCAGCGATGTAGAGGGGAAGCTTGATGCCCTGCGGGATATCCGAATACCCCGCAGAGTCGAGGCACAAGATGACGGCATTGTTCGCAAAATGGGCGAGCATGGTGGGAAGGATGCTCCCGCTCCGCACGGCGAGAAGCGCATAGATCGCGCCGCAGATGAATTGATAGATCGTCTGTGCGGGATTCCCGTGGAAAAGCGAAAACATGGCGCCCGAGATGAAAACGATGGCGCATGTTCCCCAGCCGCTCTGCTGCATGCTCCCGACCTGAATGCCGCGGAAGAGCGTCTCTTCGAACACGGCGGGAAGAACGGCGATGATGAGCAGCGCGGGTAGGAGATACCACCCGTTTGTCGGCGGGATGGTACTCTCGGGAAGATGATAGCCGATCATCTCCAGAAGCTGTATAAAGTAGCCGTTGAGTTCGGATAAGGACAAGAGCCCAAAGGAAAGCCCTAATGCAAGGAGAAAATAATACCACTTGCAGGGACGGTAGACGGAGCGCGCGAGAAGTGTTTTTTGATTGCTTCTGAAAAAGAAGAGGGAGACGCCCGCAAGGCAGACCTGCGGGATGAGATAGGAGACGAAAAGATAAGTATCCGAGGAAGCAAACCCTTCGCCCATCGATGCGGAAAAGATCCACACGGCAACAAAAGAGATCACGACGGGAATGACCGCCGCGAGCGTGTAGGAAAGCCCCGCATCCATCATCAGGCATCTTTGGTTTTTTTCCGAGGAAGCATTATTCTGCATACCTTCATTATAGCGTAATTTTGGGGAATCTCCAAACGAAATCCTTGCTTTTTTGAGAAATACTTTCTATAATGGGGGTATGAAGATTGTCGAAACAACAAAAATCGGGCAATGTGTCTACCGCCTCGCCCTTCGCGGATGCACCCGCCTCACAGCCGGCTGCAAGGGAGCGCTCGCTTGCGCCGCAAACAGGGAGACGGGAGCGGCGAGGTTCGCCCTGCAAACAATTCTCGAAAACGAAGAGATCGCGACGCGGGAAGGCATGCCAATTTGCCAGGATACGGGCATGGCGTGCGTCTTTCTTGAGCTCGGACAGGAGGTGCATCTCTCGGGCATGCCCCTCACGGATGCCGTCGATGAAGGCGTTCGGCGCGCCTATGCGGACGGGAATTTCAGAAAGAGCATCTGCGATCCCTTGACCCGACGCAACACGGGTGACAACACCCCTGCGCACCTGCATGTGGAGATCGTCGCGGGAGATAAAATCAAAATTCGCTTCCTTCCCAAGGGGTTCGGGAGCGAGAATATGTCGCGCCTTAACATGCTCACGCCCGCCGAGGGAAGAGAAGGGATTCTCGATACCATCGTGGAGACGGTGAGAAGTGCGGGCTCCCGGCCCTGCCCGCCCGTCGTCGTGGGCGTGGGGATCGGCGGAAGCTTCGATTCGTGCGCCTACCTTGCAAAAAAAGCCCTTTTCCGCCCCCTCGGGACGAGGAATGCGCGGAGCGACGTGGCCTCGATCGAGAAAGAGGCGCTCGAAAAGATCAACGCGCTCGGGATCGGTGCGCAGGGCTTCGGCGGAAGCGTTACCGCGCTCGATGTGCTGTGCGAAGCCGCTCCCACGCACATTGCGGGGCTCCCCGTCGCCGTGAATATCCAATGTCACTGCGTTCGCTACGAGGAGGAAGCGCTATGAAAAAGCTCACCCTTCCCCTCTCCCAAGAGGAAAAAATCGCCCTGCACGCGGGCGATTGTGTACTGCTCTCCGGCACGATATTTACTGCACGAGATTGTGCGCACAGACGCATTTTCGAACTGCTCGATGCGGACATGCCCCTGCCGTTTTCGCTCAAGGATGCGTTTATCTACTATGCGGGCCCCTGCCCCGCACCCGCGGGACGGGCGGTGGGAAGCTGCGGGCCGACGACGTCTGCACGTATGAATACATTCGCTCCCCGCCTGCTCGATTCAGGGCTTGGCGGAATGATCGGCAAGGGCGAGATGAGCGATGAAGTCGGCAAAGCCCTGCAGAGAAACAATGCCGTCTATTTTGCGGCCATCGGCGGCGCGGGCGCACTCTATGCCCATGCGGTGAAAAGGAGCGAGCTCGTCGCCTTTCCCGATCTTTTGAGCGAGGCCGTCTACCGCTTTGAGGTGGAGGACTTCCCCCTCGTCGTCGCGATGGACTGCCACGGCGGAAGTGTGTATAGAAAAACATCATGCTGAGCGAAGTCGAAGCATGACGTATAGAAAAATGTGGACTTCGTATTAGGGGATTCTTCGAGGATAGGCTTGCGGTTTTCATCTTGCGTTATCGGCTCAGAATGACGCGCAACCAGTCCACGCAGAATCCATGACGCGCTTGATACGGCGCGTCTTTTTTATTCGGGGTAAGTAAATCTCTTCTTTTTGAGTTCGTTAAAATAGCGCCTTGTATAATACTTCGCCATGCCGAGGTTCTGCTCCAAATAGTTGCCGCACTCCTTGGGCGTTGCGCCGGGAACGGGGCCTTCAAAGGACAGAATAAATTCGCACATCTTTGAAACGAGCTCGAAAACATCCTCGGAAGAGAGCCTCCCGAACATCAAAAGATAGAACCCCGTGCGGCAGCCCATCGGCCCGAAATAGAGCACTTCGTCCTTCCTTTTTGAGTTGCGAAGGAAGGTCGCGCCGAGGTGTTCGACGGAATGCAGGGCACCCATGTCCAAGACGGGCTCGCGGTTGGGGGCTGTAAAACGGAGATCGAATGTGGTCACTTCGCACTCCCCCATCTTATCACGGCGGGAGACGTAGAGCCCGGGTTCGAGTTTTTCGTGGTCGATCTTAAAGCTCTCGATTTTCTCCATGCTTTTCCTCCCGGTCCGCGGGCGATCCGCCGTTTTTCGTAGGCGCATCTTCCTTCATGAGAAATTCTACGCCGTCGGAGTGGAAGCCCCTGCCGCGCACTTCGGAGACGATGCAAACCGTCATGAACGCTTCGGGGTCGATGCGCTGCACTTCCGATTTGAGCTGAACGAGCTGGCGGTGCGAGATGACGGTGAGGAGCATGTGGCAGTCCTCCTTCAGATACCCTGTCTGCCCGTAGAGGAGCGTGACGCCGCGGCTGATTTTCGTTAAGATCATATCGCGGATCTCAAGATAATGGTTGGAAATGATCTTTACCTGCGTACGACGCATGCCGATGGGCGAGATCTTCGCCACGACGAGCGAGCTGATCATGGAGATGATGATCCCGTAGGCGACTGCGCTGAGGGAGACGGCCGGCCATGCGATAAATTGCAGCAGGATGATGATGCCGTCGGTGATCCAAAGCGAGATAGAGACGGGGAAGTTGAAATACTTCTGAAAGATGAGCGGCGGGATATCCGTTCCGCCCGTCGAAGCGCCCACGCGAACGACGAGGCCGATGCCCAATCCGAACAGCCCTCCCCCGATGACGGCGCTCAAAAGCGGATTGCCGAGCGATTCCCCGATGCTCGTCCCGAACGAAGCTGCATACGCACTGTCGCATAGGTTGAAAAGGGATAAAAATCCGGGGTAAAGGAGCGTTCCCGCCAAAGTGCCCATCGCGAAATTCTTCCCGAGAAAAGCGATGCCGACGGCAAAGAGGGTGAGGTTCCCCGCCCAGACGATGATCTGCACGATCCATTCCGTGACCGAAGGGCTCACATCTCCATAGAGGCCGAGAAGATTTCTCACAAGAATACCGATACCCGTCGTACCGCCCATGACGAATCCAAGCCCCTTGGGTACGATAAAAAATGCCGCGCCCATCGCGGTGATGGCGTTCCCGATCACGATAATGGCGCTGTTGAGTGCGAACTTGGTGACCTGCCGCCTCGTAGGTTTTTTCAACGATATCTTCATGCCCGTTACCTTCTGAAAAGTACCCTGCTATTATATCATCTCCCCGACTTTTTTGGCAAGCGGTTTTCGCATGATTTCTTGCACAACATAAATGCGGCGCCGCCCGAAGGCGGCGCCGCAAAGAACTCTTTCCCTCAGAGTCCGTAATTGCAATTACATTGGTTGAAGGGATAGAGGCCGTATTGCTGTGCATAGTAGGGATCGAAGCACTGGTTGTTGCAAGCGGTATAGGCGGAAAGATCCGCATTCGAGCCGCACCCGCAGCCGTAGCCCGAATTGCCGCCCGCAGAGCCGCCGAAGATGTTCACCGTCGCCGTCCCGTTGTTCTGATTGTTTCCGTTCCCATTTCCGTGGCAGGGGCAGTTGTTGCCGTTTTGTTCCCACCACGCATCGGATGCGTTCGCCGCATTCACGCCGCTTACAAAGCCGTTCGCAAACGTGTTCCAACCGTTTTGGTTGCACCCGCAGCCGCTGTTATTGTGGTTGCACCCGCAACCGTTGGAGCTTGTCGAGAACAGGTTGTTGAGTGTGCGGGAAAGACTTGTGAAGAGATTGCATCCGCAGCCGCAGCCGTTCTGCCCGTTGCGTCCGTTGCCGTTCCAATTACCCATATTCTTACCTCCGTAGAAAAGCGTCGGCTTCTCTGCCGACACTTCCATCTTATGCAGGCGCTTTCTTTCGGGTGTAAGAAGGCATGGCGAGCAATATTAAAACGACAGGCGGCGCATTTCCTCCAAAAAGAGCTCTGCACACTTGGGGAAGACCTGATGCTTCTTCCAAGCGATATCGAGATGGGAGGAGAGCCGGGGAGAGAGCGGGCGGAAGGTCAGATCGTTCCCCTCTTCCACGAGCTTATCGAGGCAGATGGCGTAGCCGAGCCCCTCGCGTACGAGGTGAGACGCATTGTAGAGAAGGTTGTACGTTGCGACAATGTTGAGCTTCTTCTCATCTTTTCGGAACCACTCCGAGACGATGCTTTTCCCAAGCGAATGGCGGGAGCGGATGAGCGGCTTATCCCAAAGATCTTCCGGGGAAATACTTTCCTTCTCTGCAAACGGGCTATCCTTTCGCATGAGGACGCCCCAAGTATCCACGAGGGGAAGACGAAGATAATCGTATTTGGAAAGGTCTGCTGGCTCGATGAAGACGCCGAAGTCGATGAGCCCTTTATCCAGCCGCTCCGAAACCGCCGAAACGTCCCCGCTGAAAAGGTGAAATGCAACGCCTTGATGCAATTTTTGCACCGCATGGGCGGCCTTTGCGATAAGCTCCATCGCATAGCTCTCTCCCCCGCCGATATAGACGTCGCCCCGAATTTCCGTGTCGGGGGATAAAAGTTCGCTCTCCGTCTTTTGATAGAGGTCTAAAATTTCCTCGGCACGCTTTTTAAGAAGTTTTCCCGCTTCCGTGAGCGTGATCTTCCTGCTCCCACGGACAAAGAGCGGCCGGCCGAGCTCTGCTTCGAGCGACTGCATCTGCCGCGATAAATTGGGTTGGGTGACGAAAAGCGCCTCCGCTGCCTTAGAGATGCTTTCCTCTTCTGCGACCGCCAAAAAATATCTAAGCTGCCTTAGTTCCATATGCCCCCTCCGCCATTATCTTATCATGGGCTTTATATGCCTGTCAAGCATGGTACCATATAAAATATAAGTATTTGACATATCTTTTCTTATGGAATAGAATAGGAGTATGACCACGAGAGCATTCAAAGCGGAAATGCATAACGGCACTTACATTGAGGCAGGCTCGGATATGCACCTCCATATGCACGAGGGAGCGGAGCGGGCGAGGCGAATTTCTGCCGAGATCAACAATTCTCCCCATACCATGTCCGAGCTCAGGCAACTTTTTTGCAAACTTATTGGGCAAGAGATAGACGAGGGATTTGGGCTCTTCCCGCCGTTTTATACAGACTACGGGCAAAATATCAAAGTCGGAAAAAATGTTTTCATCAACTCCGGGTGCTGTTTTCAGGACCAAGGCGGAATAGAGATCGGAGACGGCGCCCTCATCGGGCAACAGGTCGTCATCGCGACGCTCAACCACGATTTGGATCCCGAAAAGCGCGGAAATATGTTCCCCGCACCTGTCAAGATCGGAAATAAAGTTTGGATCGGCGCACATGCGACCATACTTCCCGGGGTCACCATCGGCGAAGGCGCGGTGGTCGGCGCGGGCGCGGTCGTCACAAAGGACGTTCCCCCCTATGCAGTCGTAGCGGGCGTTCCCGCAAAAATCATAAAATTTGT
>CANQCA010000051.1 GCA_947589585.1 uncultured Clostridia bacterium | reverse complement strand
CTTTCAAATCGCCGAACGCCACGTTTTCGATGGTGTAGGCGTTCATGATCGAATTCACCTCGATCGCGCGGAAAACTTCCGCCAGGCGTTCCCTTAACTCTTTATCCGATTGTGTATCCATAAATTTTCTCCTGAAAAAATGCGCCAACCAAAGTCGACGCATACAAAACGCAAACTCTTCTGTCGCCAAACAGCCATTATGGAGTACGGATTACCTTAACCCATAGTTGGTAGAATTTGCGATATTGCCATTACTCCAACTATAAGTTAATCATTTAAGCGGAAAAACCCCCTATACTCCACTTAGGGCTCGGGAAGGCTTATCAAGGCTGGTTGGCAGATTCAGTGTAGCACAAGACAGTCTTCTTGTCAAGAAATCGCATTAAAAACAGCTCGCGTATGCGGGCTGTTTTCTCTTCAAACGATCTCAAATCTTCTTCACAAAGGCACGTCGGCGTTTGTGCTGGACAGAGCGGAACATCTTCCACTGGTTGAGGATGGCGTGGTTCTCCTCGAGGTTGAGGTTGGTCTCGCAGTATTCGACGCCGTTATCGCGCATCATGTGCAGAAGCTCGTTGACGAGCACCGAGCCGATGCCCTTGTTGGTGTATTCCGGAACGACGCCGATGAGGGCGAGATCGACCACCTTCGGCTTTTTCACCGCCTTCAAAATGCGCAGAAGGGTGGGGATAGTGAGCCTTCCGCCCGACTTTTGCACCGCCTTCCCGATGGAGGGGAAGACGAGCCCGAGGCAGACGGGGTTGTCGTTTTCATCGAGCACCACCCTGACGAACCGCATATCGATGATCTGGCGGAAGCTTTTTATCAGCTCCTTTTTCATCTTATCGGTGAAGGGGACGGTCCCATAGATATCCTTGTACGAAAGGTCGAGCACGTCGAAGAACTTATCCGCGTACTTTTTCAAAAAGTCGTTGGTGTTCTTCGCCTTGCTTATGTGCAGGTTGTACCGCTCCAGGATTCGCTTGGAGATGCGGTCCAGCCGCTCGTCCTCGGGCAGAAGGGAGAGCTTGTGTTCGAGCCAGTCCACGTCTTTTTCGTAGCCCAAATTTTCGATGAGCTTTTGATAGTAGGGGAAGTTGTATTGTTCCTCGAAGGTGGACATCTCATCGAACCCCTCGATAAGAAGCCCTTCCCGCTCGAGGTCGGAAAAACCGAGGGGACCGACGACCTCCTCCATGCCCTTTTCTTTCGCCCAAGCCTCCACCGCGCCGAAGAGGGCGGCGGCGACTTCTTCATCGTCGATGCTGTCGAACCGGGTGAAGCGCACACGCTTTTGCCCCCACTTCTCGTTGGCGGTGCGTTGCAGAATGCCCGATATGCGCCCGACGACCTTGCCATCCCGGCAGGCGAGGAAATATTTCGCTTCGGCTTGGTCGTAGTAATGATAATCGGGCTTGAATACCTTCATCTCATCTCCATAGAGCGGGGGGACGAAGTTGGGCTCGTTTTTGTAGAGCTTTAGGGGGAACTGCACAAATTCGCGCTGCTGTTTCTTCGTTTGAACTTCCTGAATTTCTACCATAGTTCTATTATAGAACAATTAAATTCACATTGTCAAGAAAAAAAAGCTTCTTGACAGGAAAAGTAACTTCCGTTATAATACCTTTCAAGGAGGAAATTATGATCGACACATTGAAGCTCACCCTTCCCGCCCCCGCGGGCGAGGAGGAACGCACGGCATACGTCTATGTTCCCGATAATGCCAAGAAGGGGGAACGCTTTCCCGTCATCTATCTCTTCGACGGGCAGACGGCCTTCTTCGACGAGACTGCCCCCTACGGCGAGGCAATGCACTTCCATGAGTATCTCGAAAAGCGGGGGGCGCGCGTCATCGTCGCATCCGTCGAGGCGGATAAGGAGAACCGCCTCAGCGAATATTCGCCCTTTGCCTTCGAGTCCCCGTTTGGAAGTTCCACGGGCTACGGCAGAAAACACCTCGAATGGCTCACGGGGACCTTCAAGCCCTTCATCGACGAAAAATACCCCACGCAGAGCGACCGCGCCCATACTATGCTCGCGGGCAGCTCTCTGGGCGGGCTCATGACGCTGTACGGCTTGGCGACTTTCCCCGATATCTTCTCGGCGGGTCTCGCCTTTTCGCCCAGTCTTTGGGTGAACAGGGGGGAGATGGCAAGGCTTTTGAAAACCGTCCGCTCCGACAGCGAAATTTATTTTGATTACGGTGAGAAGGAACTCACCAACCACGCCGAAGTGAAGGAGAGCTTGCAGCTCGCGGCAAGCGCCCTCTTCGAAAGCGGGGCAATGTTCACCTTCCGCCTCGCGAAGGGGGCTGTGCACAACGAAGGGGCATGGAAGTGCCGCCTTCTTGCCGCCCTCGACTGCTTCTCTCTGACCCGTTGACGCGTAGCCTAGCCCTACCCTTTTCAAGGGGGAGGGTGTCGCTCTGCGACGGGTGGGGGCATTTTCGTCCTTTCCCAAACACAGTCAAAAAGCCCCTGCACTTGCATGCAGGGGCTTTCATGATCACGAAAGGAGTGCGAGAAGGATGATGACTGCGATCAAAATAATGATCTCGACGACAGAGACGGCAATCCCCGCGATCGCAAGGCCGCGCCCCTCACCGCCGAGCCTTTTCGCCACATGCAGCCCTGCGACCGAGAAGGCATAGCCCAGGATGGATAAAACGATGGTGACGATGGGGACCATCACGCCGATGAGGGAGAACACCAGCCCGAGGATGGCATAGACGTTGGTCTCGCGGCGCTCCATCGAAGCGGGCGCCTGCGGCCTGCCGACGGCCGAACCGCAATGTGAACAGTAGATACTGTCGTCGTCGATACTTTTTCCGCATTTGGGACAAAACATAGTAAACCCTCCGAAAACTCAATGATCGTATGCAAATTCTTTCTTGCAGGGAAGAGCTTCAAACCTTTTTCAGCGTCTCTTCGAGCGGCTTTCTCTTCTTCTCACGGATGGGGTAACCCTCTTTGGGATAGCCGAGCGCCACGACGACGGCGATCTTCGCATCCTTTTCGAGGCCGAACGAGGCACGCAGTTTTTCCTCATTCCGCCAACCGAGAATACAGGAACCGAGCCCGGCGCTCTGGGCGGCGAGCACGAGGTGTGCAGTCAGCATCCCGAGGTCGTGGCGGGTGAATTCGTTATCCTTGATACGTGCACCCACCTTGGCCGTGAGGTTGCTCTTTCCCTCGACGACGGCGATAAGGGCGGCGGCTTCGGAAGCGAACTTGTTCATGCCGAGGTCCTGTACGCCCTTCGCGATCTCCCTGCATTTATCCCCGACAGCGAAGTACAGCTTCCAAGGCTGGGCATTGCATGCGGAGGGGGCGAGAAGGGCAATGCGGCAGATGCGCTCGACGAGCGCATCGTCAACGGGCATATCCGAAAATTCGCGGCAGCTCTGCCGCTTGAGTACCAATTCTTCAAACGAATCGAGATCCATAACTTTTCTCCTCTTGAGATGATTATACCACATCCCGCACGCAAAAGCAAGCAGGAAATTCACATCGATTTTTGTTTACAAAGAGGGCGCAAAACGCTATAATGAAAGAAAAAAATCTCAGGTCGGATATGGTAATTTCTGCAATTTCCACGGCGGAAGGGCGGGGCGGCATCGCCGTCATCCGCATGAGCGGCGAAGGCTCTTTGGATATCGCGAGGAAGATGTTTTCCCGCAAAGGGGAATTCGTCCCCAACATGATGTATGCGGGCAAGATCGACGCGGGAAGCTTTTGCGACTTCGGCATGTGCGTCTACTTTCGGGCGCCCAAATCGTTTACGGGCGAGGACTCGGTGGAATTCCACTGCCACGGCGGGCAGGAGATCGCCCGCGGTATCCTTCGGCGCACCCTGGAGCTCGGCGCCCGCCTCGCGGAGCGGGGGGAATTTACCAAGCGCGCCTTTTTGAACGGCAAGCTCTCGCTCTCCGCGGCCGAGGGCATGGCGGATATGATCAATGCCTCCTCCGAGGCGGAGATCCGCGCGGGCTTCCTTCTCTATGGCGAAAAGCTGACGTGCGAGGGGAAGCGCCTGCAGGCGATGATAACGACTGCACTTGCGAGCGTCGAGGCGGACGTCGACTTCCCCGAAGAGGACCTCAATGCAGACTCTCGCACGCAAATCGGGCATACCATGTCCGAGGTTGCATCTTCGCTTTCCGCTCTCTGCGCACAATACAGCGCGGGCAGAAAGATCAAAAACGGCGTAAATGTCGCCATCTGCGGCAAGCCGAATGCGGGCAAGAGCACCCTCTTCAATGCCCTCCTCGGCTACGATCGGGCGATCGTCTCGGATATCCCCGGCACCACCCGCGATACGGTGGAGGGGACCTTGGAGATCGGCGGCGTTCTCTTCCGCCTCACGGATACGGCGGGCATTCATGAAAGCGATGAAATGGTGGAACGGGAGGGGATCCGCCGTGCAGAGCGTGCGATCGCGGCGGCCGACCTTATTTTATATCTGAAAGATGGCGACGCCCCCGCAGCCTTCCCCCAAAACGTCCCCGTCATCACGGTGGGCGCAAAGTGCGATCTCGGTCGAAAGGCGGAGTGCGATCTCCTCGTCTCCGCCGTCACGGGCGAGGGCGTCGATGCGCTCAAGGAGCTCATGTTCGAACGCGGCTACGGGCGGGAGACGGGCGAAGCCTTTCTCATGGAGGAGCGGCACTATCGGGCGGCGGAGCGCGCCTTGAAGGCGGCGGAAAATGCGCTCTTGGCTGTCCGCGGCGGCCTTCCCCCCGAGCTCTACGCCGAGGACATGAAGGAGGCATACACGGCCCTCGGCGAATTTTCGGGCGAGACCTCCTCCGAGCGCATCATCGACGAGATCTTCTCCAAATTCTGCGTCGGCAAATAACCGCTGCCCCTGTCTCCCGGTGTCATTCCGCCCCGTCCCCCGGTGTCATTCCGAGGCCGTTCTGCGGCCGAGTGAATCCCCTCCTACGCAGTCCGCACGCTGCCCCCTCCGTGGGAGGGGGGTAGGGGGGTGGGGCGAGTTCAAAAATAAATTCTACGCAATTGGAAATGGCACCCACCTCAGTCACTAAAGTGACAGCTCCTCCCCGGGAGGCGCCATGGAGCTGCTGCCCACTTCTCGGGAGCCGCCAAAAATTAACCCGCAGGCTAAGCCTGCGGGTTAATTTTTCATACTTGCAGGCATTTTTTTTGGGGTAAAATATAGCCGGAGGCATATATCAAATGGAAACGGCGATCACGGAGAGGATGGTATCGGATTTTCATACGCATCTCATATGCGAGGAAAAGAGCAGAAACACCGTGGAGAAATATCTGCGGGACGTGCGGGCGTTCGCGAAATTCACATGCGGCAAAGAGGTGTCGAAAGCCACCGTCATCGGCTACAAGGAGCGTCTTCTCGAGGGCG
Source organism: uncultured Clostridia bacterium (assembly GCA_947589585.1). Taxonomy (GTDB): domain Bacteria; phylum Bacillota; class Clostridia; order Christensenellales; family Borkfalkiaceae; genus Gallimonas. The sequence continues at coordinate 4,916 of CANQCA010000051.1, read as the reverse complement.
GCTTCGCAGTCCGAAGCATCAATTCGGTATTGGCAAGTCTCAATAGCCTTTTTACTTTTTTGGGAAGGCAGGATTGCAAGGTAAAAACCCTGAAGGTCCAGCGGCAGATCTTTTGCCCCGAAGAAAAAGAGCTGACCAAAGCGGAATACGAACGCCTCTGCCGCGCCGCCAGGAGCCGGTACAACGAACGCCTCGATCTCATTTTGCAGACCATCTGCGGGACGGGCATCCGCGTGAGCGAGCTTCCCTTCATTACGGCGGAGGCGGTAAATTGCGGCGAGGCGGTCGTCTCCCTCAAGGGCAAAACGCGCACGGTCTTCCTCGTATCATCTTTGCAGAAGAAGCTCCTTCGCTACATCGAGAAGCAAAAAATTTCCTCCGGGGCAGTCTTCGTCACCCGCACGGGAAGGCCCATGGACCGCACCAACATCTGGCGGGAGATGAAGTCGCTCTGCCGCTCGGCGGGGGTCGACCGCAGAAGGCCTTTCCCCACAATTTGCGCCACCTGTTTGCGCGCGTTTTCTACGGCATCGAAAAGGACATCGTGAAGCTTGCCGATCTTCTCGGCCACTGCAGCATCGAAACGACGCGTATCTATATCGTCAGCACGGGCACGGAGCACCGCCGCAGAATGGAATCCATGCGCCTCATTCTATAAAAAAGGCCGCCGAAAAACCGACAGCATCATAATGCGGATTATGTAGCATACGGCAGCGAGGAAGGAGGAAAACGATCCATATGGCTTCGGCAAAGAGCGCGAGCAAGAAGAATGGCAAGCAAAGGAACCGTTTTTTCAATAAATACAACGTCGCAGGGCTCTTCCTCTGCCTTTTGCTTTTGCCCGGCTTTATCATCTGCACATCCCTTCTGGTAAGTACTTTGTTCCATCGGGACGCCCCGCCGAGCTGTTTCGGCTATACCCCGCTGATGGTGAAATCGGGCAGCATGGCCCCCGTCTTCGATGAAAACGACCTCTTGATCATCAAAAACACCGGCGACGACGCACCTACAACGTGGGGGATATCATCTGCTTCCACAGCGGGGACGTCTATGTGACCCACAGGATCAAGGAGATCACCACGGACGAAGAAGGCAACGCCGCCTATATCACGCAGGGGGACGCCAACAATGCCCCCGACCAAGGCATGGTGAGCGCCGATCAGATCGTCGGCGTGTATAAGACCCATTGGGTCGGTCTGGGCGGAGTGTTCATGATGATCCAATCGCCCGTGGGCATCATCGTCTTCTTTGCCCTGCCCATCATCCTCGTGCTCTTCATTTTCATCATCGGGCCCCTGATCGGCGACGCATTGGCGCGGAGGGCACAGAAGAACGCAGACGGCGTCGGCCGGGACGGTCAGTCATAATTCGGGTTACGACGGGGCCGCGCCACACGGCTTTGGAATGACATACAAAAAAAGAATAAGTAGGAGATTTTGAACATGAACGACACAAAGAAAAAATTCTTTCTCAAAGTCGCCGGCTTGATGGTCGCCATCATGATGCTGACCATGTGCATCGTTGCCGGTACGATGGCGAAGTACGTTAGCAGCGGTAAAACGACCGGCGGGACAGTTACAGTGGCAAAGTGGGATATCGATGTCAGTGTCGGCGAAGGCGCTGCCGGCGACCTCTCAACCACAGTTAATTTGGGTTCAGCCACATGGATAATTCAGCCGATCAAGACAAATACCGCGGCGAACAATGCTGTTGAAGCAAACAAGATCGCTCCCGGCACTTGGGGTTATACATCAATCAAGGTCGAGAACAAAGGCGACGTGGATGCTACTTTGAAAGTAACTGGGGATCCTAAGCCGTCGAGTGGTGCAGAGTCTGGCAACCTGCAATTCAAGGTCGTTGCCATGGATTCGGCGGGGGCGAGTTACGCAGAGATGACCACTAAAGACGGCGGAAACCTTACGAGTGGCGTTAAAGTTAGTAAAACAAATGGCGTTATCACCATTTATATTTGCTATGAGTGGAAGTATGAAGCTGACGGTAGCGCGGACACCAATGATGGTGCCGATACGACAATGGGAACGACAGGCGGAGAACTCACTCTTGGCACGCTTACCATCACCGCAACGCAGGTTGAGCCCGAAAAGGAAACAGCGTAATTTTTCTCATTCGCAAGCAGACGGCCTTGCATGCGCCGCCTGTGGTTGAAACAACTGTAGACGGGCAGCCATGGAGTTGGCGCATGGGCTGTCTGCTGTGGCTGAAACAAGTATTTCGGACTTCTTAGCGGTGCAGCCTGTCGGGGGCATGCCCTCGGCGGGCTGTACAATAAGGGGTACCGCCCACGTACACAGGAGGTCATGACAAATGAACAAGTTCGTAAGAAACGGCTTCTTCAAAGTCGCCGGTATCATGCTTGCCGTCATGACGCTTGCCGCCTGCGCCGTTTCCGCTACTTTGGCGAGGTATTATAGCAAGGGCTCTGCATCCGGCTTGAAAGCACCAGTAGCAACGTGGAGTATATTCGTTGGCGACAATGATATCGTGACGGCAGAGAGCCCGAGCTTGGAATTTTCATATGGACAGTTTCTCCGTTGGACGAAGGCGATGAGGAAGTTGATTTGCCTACCGAAGAAAATACAATCATTCCCGGTACCTGGGGCTACGCGGAAATCAAAATCGAAAATGCAGGCAATGTGGCTGCCGACATTACAATAGAAGGCCTCGCCTCGATTTGTCCTAACTCTCCCGGTAAAATAGATTATACAAACGCCGCACTGGTTTTTTGTGTCGTTGATAAGGAGCTGGGGGATTCTTACCCTGGGGACGATAGTAGTAACTTTGAGGATGAAAATTTCGTCACAGAGGATCCCGAACCTTTTACACTTAACCCCGGTGAAAGTAAATCTTTTTATGTTTGCTATAAGTGGGAGTATAACGGCGATTCGGATGACCCGATGGATGATGCCAATGAAGCGGATACGAAGATACAGTCACATGAATTTTCCTTTGGCACACTGACCGTCACCGCACAACAGGCAAAAATATCAACAGAATCACCATAATGAAGCGAAAGAATAAAGTTCGGCTGGCAGGGAAGATCGTGACGGGCGTGTTTGCGGTGCTCTTTCTTATCATCTTCGGCCTGCTCGGCTATACGGCAATTTCATGGGCAAGGGGGAACCCTCTGCCCACAGTTTTTGGATGGGGGAGCGCCGTGGTGCTCTCGGGCAGCATGGAGCCCGAACTTCCCGTGGGCGCCCTGCTCTTCATCCATGAGGAAGATAGTTACGAGGTCGGAGACGTCGTGACCTATCAAGATGAATTCGGAAATCTCGTCACCCATCGGCTCGTCTCTTTGGAAGAGGGTGAGGCCGTCACCAGGGGCGACGCAAACAATACAGACGACGCGCCTTTCCCCGCGTCAAACATCTTAGGGAAAGTAAAGGTAGTACTGCCCGGCGTCGGCGACGCGATCCTTTGGCTCCGATCGCCGCTCGGGCTCTGCACGATCGCGCTCATCGGCGTGATTTTGATCATTCTTCCCACGATTTTCTTGAGAAAGGGGGGCAAATCGCATGACGGAACATGACGGCAAAGAGAAGTCCCTCGAGGGTGAGCCCTTATGCGGCACGATAGAGCTATCCAAAACGCACGGCGGAAAGCTGTTTCGCTTGGGCGTGTTTCTTCTTGCCGCGCTCATGCTCCTTTCCTTGCCCTTGGTCGGCAGCTCCTTCTCGAAAATCATTTCGAAAGGGGAATTTGCGGACTCTACGCATCTTACGTTGCGGACGGCGGGGTTTGATATTGAAATAGTAGATGAGTCCAGCTCCTACCTGTACGGAGATGAATCGTATGACGAAGATGAGAATCAGTACGTGGTTTGCATTTTCTCGATAGAAAATAATATCGAAGTGCCTGTCGATTACAAATTTGAGTTCACAATAAATGCAGACATAATCGACATAGGTCATGACAAATTTAATGATATAACCTTTTATTTATGCGAGAATGAGAGGGCAGTTGAAGACGGATTTAAGCTTGTATATGATAATACTCTTGAAAAATACTCGGTCGATGCTGATGAGGCTGTTAATTTGACTTTTGAGAGCGGCACCTATGTGATTGTTGCGGATTTTAGTGGCTTAAATGAAGGTCGCTGCGACATTATGTTTAGCGAAAGCACTGTCACTATCACGGCGATTCAAAAACCCAAGGAGAAACCGTAAGAAATGAAAGCCAATCATAAAACACACGGCAAAAAGATTTTCTTTGAAATTGCGGTAGTTCTTATCCTCCTTATGGCGATTTTTCTTCCCATAGGTACAACTTTGGGAAAATACTCCCAGGAATTTTCGCAAACACTTACTCCTGATTTCGAAATAAATTGGAACTCGCCCGATCATGACCCCGCCAACCCCGACGGCCCCGGCATCGAGGAACAGGCGCCGACGACCGTCTATCAGGTGCAGCCCGGCGACACGCTCTCCGCGCTCGCGGAGAAGTTCCACACCACCGTGGAAGACCTCGCCGCCTGCAACGGCCTTGACCCCGCCGCTCCCTTGACCCCCGGCACAACCTTGAAGATCCCTTCCCCCGCGTCATCCTGAGGAGCGGAGCGACCGAAGGATCCCGAAGAACGCAGTCCAAAACCCTTGCCCACCCCTTGAGGGGTGGGTGTCGCCTTTGGCGACGGAAGGGGTGTTGGTATGATGCACCACGAAAAAAGACGGGCATAACCCGTCTTTCTTTGGTGCACCTTCAGGGACTCGCGCCTTTGGCGGCGCGCCCCGATGCACAGCACACTGTGCTGTGCAGTTTGCGGCAAACATTTCTATTTTCAAACAATTTGCCCGCAAATCGATTGCTCCCGCAATCGTCTCCACCCTCGAGCCCCTTCAAAAAGCGTATAAAAGAAAGGAAAGTCCCAAAGGGGACTTTCCTTTCTTTGGTGCACC
>CANQCA010000050.1 GCA_947589585.1 uncultured Clostridia bacterium | reverse complement strand
TCCTTGATATCCGTGCGAAGGTCGCGCGTCTCTTCAAAGAACATGGGCTTGAAAAAGTCGTCGAAGACGTCGAAAAGATCGTAGTTGTTGCTTCTTGTGGTAAGTTCGTGTTTCATAATTCTATCCTCCGAAAATATTTTTTGGGAGGCTGCGGGTAGGTGCTAATCGCGCTTTGGGCGATAAGCCTTTTGCCTGCCGCTTCCGTTGTTCATATCTATTATACCGCAATTTTTTCAATTTCAAACATTTCCGGCGAGAGAGAATTTTTTTCTTCCCAATGTCTGCAAGGCGGCTTTATGGGTCCTATGAAAGAGCGGCGCCCCGAGACGGTTTTTTATAAACCGTGTTATAAAATGACAACCTCCAAGCAAGCCGCAGATTCGTGCGAACAATAAAAAAACAAAAGGGGAGAGGGGAAGGGGGACGGGAAGAGGCGAAAAGGGCATAGGAGCGCGAAAAATGCAGACAATATGCGCGGGGCAAATCTGCAGATTATTCGACTGTTTGACAGTTTTACCCCATGGAAAATTTTTTCATAAATTGTTAAAATGTAACTATCAAAACTGGGGAAGTCTATGGCAAGCCTTCATCTGAAAAATATTTATAAAGTTTATCCCAACGGCACGAAAGCGGTCAACGATTTTTCGATGGACATTGAGGACAAGGAATTTGTCGTCTTTGTCGGCCCTTCCGGCTGCGGAAAATCCACCGTTCTGCGCATGATCGCGGGGCTGGAGGAGATCACGGCGGGGGAGCTCAGGATCGACGAGGCCGTCGTCAACGATGTGGACTGCAAGGACCGCGATACGGCCATGGTCTTTCAGAACTATGCCCTCTATCCACACATGACGGTCGCCGACAACATGGCCTTCCCCCTCAAAATGGCGAAGCCCACCAAGGAGCAGAAATTTGCGCTCAAGAGGCGGATCGATCTGAGATTTCCGCCCATCCGCCCGAAGAAGCACTTCATTCGGATCGCGGAGAAAGAATACCTTCTCAAGATGCATAAAAAGGCCGCCGCCCTCTCGCAGGCGGAGACCGAGCGCATCCTTCTTCGCGGGGAAGAGCTCTACAGCGAATATAAAGAGGCGTGGAGCAAGAACGGCGAGACGCGCAAACACTACCGCGAGCAAAAGAAGGTGGTCCTTTCAGGAGAGGACAAAAAGGAGATCTCCAAGGACCTGAAGGAGATCTTCCCGCACTCCTTCAAAAATATTCTTTTGAAGCCCCTCCACTATCTCACATTGCGGCATGAATACAAGGCGGGCCTTCGCGAGGAGAGGCAGCTGCAGCGCCCCATCTCCCTTCTTCATAACCTCTTCAGGCCCGTCTATGCCGCCCGCGTGAAGCGTGAAGAGATGTATATGCGCGTCGTAGAGATCGCGGATATCCTCGGCCTTAAGGAATATCTCGGCGTCAAGCCGGGGGATATGAGCGGCGGACAGCGGCAGAGGGTGGCCCTCGGGCGCGCCATGGTGCGGGACCCCAAGGTGTTCCTTCTCGACGAACCCCTCTCCAACCTCGATGCGAAGCTTCGCACCCAGATGCGCAGCGAGATCACAAAACTGCACAACCGCCTTCAGACGACCTTCATCTATGTCACGCACGATCAGGTCGAGGCGATGACGATGGGGGATAGGATCGTCGTCATGAAGAAGGGCACCGTCCAGCAGATCGATACGCCCATCGATCTCTATACCTATCCGAAGAACCTCTTCGTCGCGGGCTTTATCGGCACGCCGTCCATGAACTTCTTCGAAGCCGCGGTAGAGAGCGACGGCGAACATGCGGCCGTCACCTTTGCGGGCGGGAAGGTGCTGAAGTTTTCCGCGGAGCACCTCAAGAAATTCGAGCGCAAATATTTGGGGAAGAAGGTGACCTTCGGCGTGCGGCCCGAGGATATGTTCCTTGCAGGCGACGGGATCGAATGTATCGTCCTCGGCGTCGAGATGCTCGGGAGCGAGACCCTGCTCTATTGCGATTTCGATACGCAGAACAAGACCAATTACGAGAGCGGGACCTATCCCTTCATCGTCAAGATGGCGGGGGTATGCCCGCACCGCAGCGGCGACGTCATCAAGGTAAACGTCGATTTTTCGAAGGCACACTATTTCGACGCAGAGACGGAAGTGAGCGTCATGGACCGTCTCGTGCGCTACAACGATATCCCCGTCACCGTACGGGACGGCAAGCTCTTTCTCGGCGGCGTGGGGGCAGACCTTCCGCCCGCGCTTTCAGACCTCGAGGGCGAATTCGACGCCGTCTTTCCCACGAACGCCGTCCGGAGCGGGACGGAATATCCCGCCGGGACCTTGGAGAGCGAGACGCTCAAGGAGGGCGTGCTCACCCGCATCCGTGTGGGAGAACAGAAGCTGTACGCCTTGGGGGAAGGCGTGATCGAAGGGGGGATCGCGCCGGATTGGCACACCTTCTCCTTCTTCCGCGGCGGGCAGATCGTGCGGCCCGCGCTCAACACGCAGAATGCCCTGAGGATCATGCTCGGAAAGCGCAAGCTCTCTAAGGAAGAAAAGAGGGCGCTTCCCCCCGAAGAGCGGCGCGGCCTCGATATTTTCATCGAATGCGGCGGCATCTCCATCCCCTGCCCCTTCGGCGTTCTCAAACGCCTTCTCGGCGCGAGCGACCGAAGGCTGTTCGGTGTGGATCTCGAGTTGCATTTCGGCGAGGACGCCCTTCTGCCGGGGGATACTTTCAAGGCGAAAATTCTGGAGCGTTACGATTTCGGGGAAAAGAAATATGCGCGCGCGGAGTGCCTCGGCACGCAGATCGTCCTTCCCTGCACGGGAGAGCAAGAGAGCATCTCCTTCGATATCGACCTGAATGCGGCGGGCATCTACGATAGGGCGCACGGGATAAAATTTGCCTGATATGAAGAAGTTATCGTTAACCGCCATCGCACTGTTATTTTTCGTGGCGGCCCTTGCCGGATGCGGCTCCTCCACTGTGCCCGGCGAGGAGCCGCCAAAGCCCGGAGAGCAGCAAAGCACGGTGAGGATCTGCGATATCCCCGAGGGGGCTGCGAGGTACGAGGGGGCCGAGATCTTCTGCGGAACGACACGCCTGCCCGCCTATTCGGTGCTCGTGAACACTTCGCAGAACTGGACGCCCAATCAATACAGAAGGAAAGAGAGCGGCGTGTGCCTCTTCGAACTCGACGGGGCGGCGGAGATCGTCGTCAAGCCGGACATTCAGATCGACTACACTTCCGTTTTGCGTCCGCTTTCCGCAAAGATCACGCCCGTCGCGGATATCGAGGCGAACACGCTTACCTTCACCTTCCGCAGTGCGGGGGAATACGTCCTCGAGATCAACGGCGATCCCTACGACGCCATCCATTTCTTCGTGAGCGGCTATGATGAAGAGGGCGTGGCAAAATATTCGGGCTATTCCAAAACAGAGATCTTCTCCGCGGGTGTGCATACCGCACAAAACGATCCCCGCATCGGCGCGGGGAATGTGATAAACCTTCAAAGTGACACCCTCGTCTATCTCGAGGACGGCGCCGTCGTGCGGGGGAAATTCCTCGCAAACAACGGCCGTCACATCGCCATCGCGGGCAGGGGGATCATCGACGGCAGCACCTTCGAGCGGGACGCCGACCGCGGGACGGTCACGGTGCCCCTCGAGTTCAATAATTGCAAGGATATCTATCTCGGGGAATTCTCCGTTCTCGACCCCGCAGGCTGGTGCGTGAACTTCTATTTTGCCGAGGATTCCCGCATCGAGGACATCAAAATCATCACCTCCCGCTCCAACGGGGACGGCATCTCCTTGCAATCCTGTAAAAATATCACTGTGGAAGGGTGTTTTGTGCGCACGTGGGACGATTCCGTCGTCGTCAAGAACTATCCCCGCTGGGAGGACCGTTCCAGCCACGGCGAGACGGAGAATATCACCGTCACGGATTGCACGATCTGGACAGATCTCGCCCAGAGCATGGAGCTCGGCTACGAGACGGTCGGCGTCCCCTTCTCCCATATCAGATTCGAAAACATCACCGTCCTCCACGCCATGCACAATGCCGTGATGAGCATCCACAACGCCAACGATGCGGCCATCGAGGACGTGACATTCAAAGATATCACCGTCGAGGACGGTCAGGCCCCCGCCGAAGGGGCAGGGCTCATCGATCTGCGCATCCTCTACAGCGCGAATTGGTCGGATCAGCACACCGCTCCGACGCCCCTCGGCTCGGTGGACGGCGTCCTTATCGAGAACGTCAAAGTGCTCTCCGCCCGCCGCTTTTCGGCGACGATTGGCGGCTGCCGCGATACACGGGTCGGCTTCGAGAGCGACCACTTCGTTTCAAACGTGACGATAAAGAACGTTTCGCTCGCGGGCATGCGCCCCACGGAGGCGGAATGTAAGTTCTCCCTCATCACAAGTTACCTGCGCGGATTTTCCTTCCTGCAGGAAGAAAAAGAGGTGACGGGGGCGGCGTTCGTCTTTACGCAGTCCGATAACGAGCTTGCTGCTTTCGGGGGAGGATGCACCGTCGAAATCATATCACCCAAATCATTTGAGGAGGAAGTATGAAAGGAAAAACAACTCTCGTCTGCACTTTGTTCGCGCTTCTTATGGGAGCGTCGCTCGGTCTTGCCGCATGCGGCAACGAGGAAGAGCCGCCCGCGCCAAACGGGGAAAAGCCCTCCGTGGACACTCCCGAAAGGACGGTGACGGAGACCAAGCTCACCGTCTATGAGGGGCCTGAGCTTTTGGAGAGCTCTTCGCGCCTCAAGGCCTTCGTCGAGGATGAGGAGCTCTTCGTCTACGACACCCGCGTCAACCACAACAGGATTTTCTCCTTCACCTATTCGCAGGATAAGGGGCAGGTCGTCCTCTTCGATTTCGAGGGGAAGGTTCATATGCGCGTGGAGGTCCAAGGGGCGGCGGCTATCTCCGACGTCGTCGTTCGCCCGCTCTCCTATGGGGTGACGCCCAAGGTGAACGGCAACAGCGTGGAATTCGATCTCGAATATTGCGCAAATTACACATTGGAATACAACGACGGGAGCACGAAGGATGCGGCGGATAACGCCCTGCACATCTTCGCAAATCCCATCGAGGAAGCTCCGATCAACGCGGATAACGTCCCCGAAAACACCGTCTATATCGGTCCCGGGGTATACGCCGCGGGCGCGATCCCGCTCAAGAGCAACGAGACCCTCTATCTCGCGGGCGGGGCATACGTCTATGGGCAGGTGCGTGCGGAAAACCTCGAGAACATCACCATCCGCGGCAGGGGGATCATGAGCGGGGAGATCTACGACCGCCGTTCCGACGCAGAATACACCCTTCCCATCGAGCTGCGCTTCTGTAAAAATGTGAAGATCGAAGGCATCACCCTTCTCGATCCCGCGGGCTGGGCGGTCACCCTCTATCAAAGCGAAGGGGTGGAGATCGACAACCTCAAGATCATCACGGCGCGCGGCAACGGCGACGGCATCTCCGTGCAATCCTGCAAGGATGTGAACGTCAAGGGTGGGTTCGTGCGCACCTTCGACGACTCCCTCGTCGTCAAGAACACCGACCGCGGCAATACGCAAAATATCACCTTCGACAACGTCGTCGTCTGGACCGACCTTGCGCAGAGCATGGAAGTGGGCTATGAGACGAACGGCGCGAAGATGGACGGGATCACCTTCAAAAACATCACCGTCCTGCACAACTATCACAAGGCGGCGATGTCCATCCACAACTGCGACGACGCCGAGATCACAAACGTCGTCTACGAGAGCATCACGATCGAGGATGCGCGCATGCTCGGCGACAACCAGAACGACGGCCTCGAAGATTATCTCATCGATATCACCATCGCCTATAATGCGAATTGGACGAAGGCGGAAGAGCGCGGCTCGGTCGACGGCGTACGCTTCGAGAACATCAAAATTTTGCAGATGGCGGACAGCATCGTCTGCCGCATCAACGGTGAGAGCGCCAAGAGCAGCGTGAAAAATGTCACCGTGACGGGCGTGGAGATCCAAGGCGCCGCGGCGGATACCGCCGACAAGCTCAAGCTCAAGACGAATTCCTATGTGGAGAATATCAACGTGCAGGGCGCGGGCTACGAAGTGTTCGGCGCGGGCGTGAAGCTTCCCTACAAGCTCGCGCTCCGGGAGGGGGCCGCCGCGCAAAAGACGGTAAAGCCCACCGCGGCACAGGCGGGGCTGGAAGTGCCCGGATTCTCCATTCTCGACGTGCAGGAGACGTACATGGGACAGGGGAAGAACATGGCCGAGGTCGCCCCTTCCGTCACCCACGGCACGGGTACGACGGCCAAGGCGGCCTACGACGACGGCAGCGGTGACTTTGCAGACGCGGCCTCTCCCGCCCAAAATCTTCTCGACGGGAACAGGGAGACCCTCTTCAAGGCGAAGAGCTGGACGGGGGAGAAGGACGAGTTCGTCGCCCTCACCCTCGATTTCGGCGAAACACTCCCCGCGGGCAGCACGAGCGTGATCCGGGTGTACCTCTCCGAGGACAGCGCCTATGTGTATGATTTCGATATCAGCGTCTTTACGAGGAAGGAAGCGGGCGGCAACTTCGCACGCACGCTCAATACCGTTCGCTACACGGCGAGCCCTGCGACGGGTAACTATTTCGACATCAAACTCTCGGCGACCCTCGAGACGGGCGCCCTCCAGCTCCGCTTCTTCCGCGTGGACGGCATGACGGGGCAGAAGACGCTCGGGATCGCAGATATCAAAATTTTCCCGTGCTCTCTCTCGACGACGAAACCCGTCACCGATTCGACGACGCATTTCGACGTCTACGGCCCCAACAACCTCGTCGACGGCAACGAGAACACCTATTGGGAGACTTCGGCCAAGGACTGCAACGGCGCCTATCTCACGGTCGACCTCGGCGGCGTCTATCATATCACGGATATCATCATGCACCTGCCGCCCCTTCTCACATGGGAAGCGCGCGTCCAACGCATCGAGATCCTCGTGAGCACGGACGGCACGAATTTCAGGACCATCGTTCCCGTCACGGACTACAACTTCGACCCCATGACGGGCAACGTGAACGCCATCAAGCTGTCCTCGCCCGCCGAGGCGCGCTATGTCAAGCTCGTGTGGTCTTCAAACAGTTCTTCTCGCTACGGCGCACAGCTCTCCGAGCTGTACGTCTACGGCGAATAAGATAAAAAAATTTTTAAGGGGAGTAAAGTATGAAAACAAGACAGAAAATCTTGCTGACAGCGCTTTCCGCCGCACTCGTGGCGACGATGACCTCGGGTCTCACGCTCACGGCGCTCGCGGATCAGACGACAGAAGGCCACGAATTCGACGCCAAGACGGACGTCGTGTTCGAGGACTTCGACAGGGAAACCATCACCGATACGGTGAAGGATGTCTCCCGGACGGGTGCGGACATCGGCGAAAAGCCCTATCTGCATGTTAAATACACTGCGGGAAAGTCGACGACGCCCGGCGATGCCATCTATAAGCAGGGCTCGGGCTCTCTCAACGAAGTCAGCTCGGGCGGGACGATCACGCTGAAAATGCGTGCGCCCGAAGGGGACGTCGACCTGAGCGAGATCATCTTCGGCGTGCGCGGCGTGGATAACGACGCTGCCGTCCTCGGCAAGACGCTCGAGGAGCTTCTCGACAGTCAAAACAACCCTTTGCCCGCGCTCACCGACGAGTGGCAGGATTACGAGATCTCCTTTGCGACGAGCTATGAGGATACCGATCTCTATCCAACGACGCAAAGCTCCGTCCCGGGCACGCCCCTTCTCGCCATCCACCTCTATGCGGCGGAAGATGCAGTGGGCACCCTCGATATCGCCTCGGTCAGCTACAATAAGACGGGCAATGTCGTCATGAACGACTTCCGCGGCGGCGATACCGTCGAACCTACCGCCAAGCTCGCAGATAGCGGCACATGGTGGGCAGGCTCTTCCGAGGGCTATATCGTCAAGCGCGCCGTCAAGCTCACCGAGGGCGGCAGCTTCTCCGTGGTGAAGACGGAGGCCGTCGGCGACTACAAATATGCCATCATCGAAACCGCGGAAGAGGACGATGTGACCAATCTCAAGATCGCCACGACGACGGACGGCACGACCTGGGGCGAAGCCGAAGCATACGACGGATATTCCGTTGCGCTCACGGGCGAGGAAAAGGGCTTCAGATTCACCTATGAAGGAAACGCTGCGAACGGCGTCACCGTACGGCGCATCTACCTCACCAACGACGTGCGCCGTGCTCCCGAGACGGTCGTCCCCGTCATCGACGCTTCGAGCGCGCAGATCCTCGAGGACTTCTCCTTCGCACAGAAGGGCTTTACGGACGTCTATGAGGATATGAGCACGGTGGAAGGGCTTGCGGATGCGGGCCTCGACTACAGACTCTCCTATGCCAACGGGAATCTCGCCGAAGTGAAGGACGGCTGCCTCGTCTTCGATGCGACCACCCTTGCGGCAAACGACTATATCGACTTCAAATTCAAGTCCAAGAGCGTCGTGCAGGGCCAATACGCCGTGCTCAGGATGAAGGCGGAGGGCGGCGCGGACCTCGGCGGCTTCCGTTTCGCACTCATCGATTCCGAAGATGCGGTGGGCGACGTCATTTGGTCGAATGCGTTCAAGGTCGCCTACGGCCTTGCGACCCCGCTCCTCGGCGAGAGCAACCCCTACCATGACGGCGATTGGTACTATGTCGTCGTCGACCTCGAGGAGAGTGGCTTCAAACTCTCCGAGGCGGGCTACAGCGGCATGCATCTCTACTTCGGCGGCACGGGCAAGCTCTATATCGACACCATCTTCTTCGCGGATAAACTTCCCGAAGCCGAGCTTTGCTCCGCAGAGGCAGGCGTTGAGCCCGGCGATGCGACGGGCTACGCCTATGGCGGCGGCTTTGCGCTCGACAACAAGTACGGCATCGCGACGGTATTCAGCTTTGATCTGACGCCCAAGGGCGACGGTTTCACCCCCGATAATTTGCGGTTCGAAATGGGCAGCGGAAAATTCTATTGGGGAAGCGAGAACGCGCAGGGCACCCTTCTCACGAAGGACGGCAAGAAGCTCAACGAGCTCACCTATACGAAGGGTGTTGCGACGCACATCGAGATCGATATGCAGGCGAGCGGCATCGGCGCATTCGACTTCGTCCACGTCCACACGAGCGACATGGGCGGTTTCAAGCTCGATAACATCAAGCTCCTGGCACCCAAGCAGGCCTTCAAGGGGCTCTCGGACACCGTCGTTACCATTGAGAAGACCTTCACCGCTGCTCCGACCGCAGAGCAGACGGACTACACCTATATCGACGGCGCAGACGTCACGGCCGGCAAGTATGGCAAGCTCGAATTCACCGTCACTCCCGGTGCGGACTTCGACGGGACAGATCTCCGCGTGGAGATCAAGAACGGCGCCGATTCCGTAGCGACGATCTGGATCGCACAGCAGGGCGAGACCGTTATCACGGCGGACGGCAAGAAGTACAGCGAGATCGTGTTCGAAGAGGGCACGCCCGTCAACTTTGTGTTCGACCTCATCGCCCTCAACGCAGATACGGAGATCAACCAGTTCCACGTCCACAGCACGGGCATCGTGACGGGTCCCTTCACGGTCAGCGATGTCAAGTTCACGGCAATGGCAGATAACTACGCCGAGCAGGTGGAAAAACTTCCCGTCTATCTCGACACGGTGAAGCCCGAAGTGCACATCACCACCCCGACGACCGCGAAGGCGGGCGATACGGTCACCGTAGCCTACAACGCAACGGATGATACGACCGCGGCGGCAGACCTTCAGGCGAGCATCACCGTCACCAAGGACGGCGAAGCCGTGACCCTCACCGAGAACAAATTCACGGCGGAAGAGGGCGTCTATACCGTCATCGTGACCGTGCGCGACGCGAACGGCAACGAGGGGAAGGATACCATTCAGATCACCGTTTCCGCACAGCAGAGCGGCGGCACCACTCCCGGCGGCACCACCGAAGACGGCAACGGCGGCCTTTCGACGGGCGCCATCGTCGGCATCATCATCGGCGCTGTTGCGGGCGTTGCACTCATCTGCGGCCTTGTCTTCTTCCTTCTCAAAAAGAAGAAGAACTGATGCGCCTTGAGAGAAGAGGCAATCGACATGTAGTATGAAAGGGGGCAGGCCGTCCGCAAGTTGCGGCGGCCTGTTTTCCCGTTTTCTCTTGAAAAAGACGCGGTTTTATAGTATAATGGGGGCGCAATGGATAAATTGTTGATCGTGGACGACGACTATCTCGTGCGGGAGGGACTTCGTGTCGCGATCGATTGGCAGTCGGTCGGGATAGAAGTCGCCGCCGTGGCGGAAAACGGCGAGAAGGGGTTGGAGATGGCGAGAAGCCTTCGCCCCGACCTCATCATCGC
>CANQCA010000049.1 GCA_947589585.1 uncultured Clostridia bacterium | reverse complement strand
ATTCATCCCGTCGCCGCCGTTGCCCGCCTTGAGTTTGATTTTGACCTTATCGGTAAAGCCGTTCGTTGCCATGCAAAAAGTATAGCAAATTTTTTTACGCTTTGCAATCGTTTTTCGGAAGATCCGCCGCGCGTTTATGGGGGGTAAGGAACAGCAAGAGCCATCGGCTCGGGATGAGAGGTAAGCCCTACCCCTCTACAAGGGGGAGGGTGGCGAACGAAGTGAGCCGAGTGGGAACAAGGGTATTTGCGTCATCCTGAGCCGAAACGGCCCTACGCAGCCCACGTAAGACAATCCGCGAAGGATCCCTTGAATGAAAACGCGGACTTCGTAGTTCGGGATGCTTCGAGGATGGGCTCGCGGTTTTCATCTTTCTTATTCGGCTCAGCATGACGCGGTGACCCATCGGACTTCGTAGTTCGGGATGCTTCGAGGATGAGCTCGCGGTTTTCATCTATCTTATTCGGCTCAGCATGACGCGGGGCAAGTATGACAAAAATTCAGTTTATGTTGCTTAAAATAAATTGCTTCGTGGTACAATATATAAGAGGTGTGATATGTATTCATATTTTCTCTTCCTTCTGATCCTCATTCCGTTTATGGCGCTGTCGGCGTACGCGAGTGCGAAGGTGCATTCGACGTTTTCCAAATACGACCGCGTGCCGAACTCTTCCCGCATGACGGGCTACGATACCGCCGTGCGGCTGATGAAAAACCGCGGCGTGAACGATATCGCCGTGGGGAGAGTGCGGGGAATGCTCTCCGACCACTACGACCCTTCCAAGCGCATCGTCAACCTCTCGGAGAGTACTTACGGGTCCGCATCCGTCGCTGCAGTTGCGGTTGCCGCGCATGAGGTCGGGCATGTGATGCAGAAGAAAAAGGGCTATATCCCCTATAAGATCAGAAACGTGCTCGTTCCCATTGCGAACATCGGCTCGCGGCTCGCCCTTCCCCTCATTCTCATCGGCATCCTGCTCGACATTTTATATCTTTCGACGGATTTTGAAGTCGGCCGCATCCTCATGTATGTGGGGATCGGGCTCTACAGCACGTCCGTTCTCTTCATGCTCGTGACGCTCCCCGTGGAGTTCAACGCCTCCCGCCGTGCTAAGAAGATGCTTTTAGAGGACGGCATTCTCCAAAAGGAAGAGGCTGTGGGCGTGAGAAAAGTTCTCTCCGCGGCGGCGATGACCTATGTCGCCTCCATGCTCATCTCCCTCATCTACTTTTTGCGAGTACTCATTATCGTCCTCGCCAACACGCGCAGGAGAAATTGAACGCGGATATAGAAGCGCCGCGGGCGGCAAATTGCCGCCCGCGGCTTATTTTCCGTCATGCCTCGACTTACTCGGCATGACTTTTTTTACCGCTTCCGCCCCTTCCCGGAGAAGAGGTCTTCCTCCAGAATGCCCGAAGTGATCGTCTCCTTCTCGCGGGGCGGATTTTTGAGCGCTTCCTCGATGAGGGTAAGAAGAAAGTACTTGTTCTCGGTAAGGCTCCTCCCGAAGAGGTAGCAGGCAAGCGAACCGGGCACGGTGTTGAGCTCGTTGAAATAGACGTTACCGCCCGCAACGAGAAAATCCGCGCGGACCACGCCCCTGCCGCCGAGCGCCTCATAGATGGTTTTAGTGTAGCCGCGGATGCTTTCGGCGAGTTCCTCGGGAAGGTCGGCGGGCATTTGGCTGTGCCGCCCTGCGTGGGGCTCGTATTTCTCGGAAAAGGTGAGGATCTCCTCGTCGGAAAACACCTCCTCGAGGGAGGAGAGGACGGTTTCGCCGCCTGCCATGTATGCGGCGCAGTTGATATCGCGCTTGTCTTTGAGATACTCCTCAAGGAGTGCGGCGCCGTCGAGACGGAAGGCAAGCTCCAACGCGCTTACAAGTTCCTCTTCATCCTTTGCGACTTTGATGCCGATGCTCGATCCGAGCTTTGCGGGCTTTACGATGAGCGGATAGCCGAAATTGGCCGCCTCTTTTATGATATTTTCCCGCTCCTGCCACGCCTTTTCGGTGACGGAAAAGCTACGCACGGTGGGAACGCCGAGCCCCTTCGCCATGATCTTGGACAGCGTTTTATCCATGCCGATCGCGGACATGGGTGCCTCGGGCGATGCCGACGGTATCTTATAATATGTAAGAAGGGCGGAGAGAGTGCCGTCCTCGCCGAGCCCGCCGTGGCAGCAGTTGAGGGCGCAGTCGATGGGAAGCATCTTTTTTTCACGCTTCCCATAGAGAAGGCAGCTTTTCCCGAGGCGCACGGGTGTCTTTCTGACGTTTGCCCCCTTGCGGAAATCGGCGGGGCTCTTATAAGCCGCAGTCACCATTCCCCCGTCCGGCAACAAATAGACGGGAATGATGTTATATATTGTGCTTCTTAAGAGGTTGACGGCGAGAAGCCCCGTGATGACGGAGATCTCGCGCTCGCTTGAATTCCCGCCGAAAAATACGGCAATGTTTTTTCGCATAAAAAAATCACCTCCGAGAAATTTTTTCCTCTTTGGTGAAGGGCTTATTTCTGCAATCTATCAAAGATATTTATCGGGCAGATCGTTCAAAAAGAGCACGGCGTCGCCCTCCGTGAGCTTTTCCGCGAGGATCTCCTGCGCCTTTTTGAGGGTGGGCACGACGGTGAGGAGGGCATCGTCGCCGCCCGCGTCGAGATAGCCTTTGCGCACGGCGAGAATGAGCGTCTCCCCGACGAGGATGACGCCGTCGAGGCCGACGAACGTCGCCCCGAGCGAGGCGTTTTCCTTCTCTTCAAGCTCGCCGAGCTCCACGAGCCCGGGCGTGACGACATATTTCTTCCCCTCGAAGAGCTTCAACGTATCCACGGCATCGTGTGCGCCGAGCACGTTGGAATTGTAGGAATCGTCCAAAATATACAGGCCGTTCTTCTCCCACAGCTCGAGGCGGTGCGGAACGGGCGTGATGGCGGGAAGGGCAGAGGCGATCTCCTCTGCCGTCATGCCGAGAAGGAAGGAGAGCGCCGCGGCGAGGGCGATATCCTCCGCCGCATGCTTTCCCAAAAGGTCGGTGTGTACGCGCGTTTTATGCTCCTTGATACGCAGGTCGAAATCCGTCCCCTTCGTCGTGCAGACGATGTTTTCCGCCGCGAAATCCCTGCCCTCGAGGAGAGAATTCTCCCCCGCAAGGCCGCTCGCCGTGGCGCCGATGACGGAATGCTGCGCATAGCGCGCAAGGACGCCTTTCTCCCGCGCGATGGCGGCGATGCTGCCGAACGTTTCGAGATGCTGCGCGCAAATTCCCGTGACGACGGCGTATTCGGGGCATACCATGTCGCAGAGCTCGGCGATATCTCCCGTCTGGCGCGCCCCCATTTCGGCGAGGAAAATGTCGCAGTCGAGCCCCCCTTTCGAGACGCACCGCGCGATGCCGAGCGGCGTGTTGAAGGAGGCGGGCGAGGCGATCACTTTATATTTTTGGGAGAGAATGGCATGGGCGAAGTGCTTGACGCTCGTCTTGCCGAAGGAGCCCGTGATCCCCACCTTGGTGCAACTGCTCTCCGCGAGCATCCTCTTCGCGCGCTTCAAAAATTTCCGGCTGTGCGGGACCTCGTAACTCTTCATGACAGAGTTCGCCGCGATCAGAAGGGCGGGCATTGCAAGGGGCATGAGCGAGAGCGGCAAAGCGCGCACAAGCGCATGGGCGATCCTTCCCCCGATGGCGTCCGCCGCAAAATACAGCCCGCACCCCGCGCCGAAAAGCACGCCGAAGGTGAGAAGAAACAGGCAGGCATACAGCCGTTTTCCGCGATTGGTGAACTTAAAGGGGACCTTCAGCGCTAAGCGGAAGGAATAGATGAACACGACGCAGATGCCGACGTAGCCCGCCGTTGCGACGAGAAGGGCGAGCTCCGTCCCCGCAAAGGAGAAGCAGACGGAAAGCAGCGCCGTAATCAGGATGAGCGCGAGCGTGAGGAGAGAATATCTTCTTCTTAAAATGTTCCCCTTCTTATAGAACCAGCGAAACGTCCCCCGTCCGCTGTACCCCTCCTGCTGCAGGATGCCGAGAAGAGGGAGCGCCGCAGGCAAAAGCAAGCATGCCAAAGCGATGGCATGCGCCGCGACGATGAGATAGGTTTCATAGGTCGGCATGAAAAAATTCCTCCACGGCAAGCGATACGGCGAGCGGATCGTCGAGATGGGCAAAGTGGCCGCAATTTTCAAAGGTCAACATCTTCGAACCCTTCACGGCGGCGTGCAGGATCCGAACCGAGGAGACGGGGGTCTCCTCGTCCTTCGCCCCGACGAGAAAGAGCACGGGGCGGCGAATGCTTTTTGCGTCCTCGCGAAGGTCCTCGTTGACGATTTTTTTGTAGCTCTCCCGCATGAGAGGGGAAAGCGTCCTGTATTCCGTGCTCCCGAAATGCGCCTCGGCGTACTTCGGGGCAAATTTTTTTGCGATACGGTAGCTTTCCACCCTGAGTTTATAGGAAAGCGTCCGCTTCTTTACGATCCCTGCGCAGCCGATAAGGGCGGCGCGGTCGAAATAATCGGCGCGGGACAAAAGCTTGATTGCGACCCTTCCCCCGAAGGAGTGGGCGAGAAGGAGGGGAAACTCTATCTTCAGCTCCTTAAGAGCCGCGAGCGTCCAGTCTGCATAATCATCGACAGAATATGCGCTCTGCAGCCTTTCCGCCCCACCCATGCCCGCGAAGTCGAGTGCAGTGACGCGGTAGAACCTCGAAAAATATTCGATCTGCGGATAGAAGCTTTCCTTGCTTGCAAGGTATCCGTGCAGCATGAGAAGGTCTCTTCCCTCGCCGCGCTGAAGGTAGGAAAGGTGCAACTCAGAGCTCCCTTGCCATGACGATGGCGTCCTCCCCGTCGGGATAGTAACGCGTGCGGCAGTAGAGCCCATAAAAGCCGCACTTCAGATAGAGCATCTGCGCGCTTGCGTTGGAGACGCGCACCTCGAGAAAGACCCGCTTCACGCCGCATTGTTTTGCGATCGAGAAAAGATCTTCCATGATTTCCGTTCCGCGGCCGCAGCGGCGGTACATTTCGCTCACGGCAATGAGCTCGATCTCGGCCTCATCTAAAATTATCCGCATCCCGCCGTACCCGACGAGGACACCTTCTTCCTCGATAAGAACGCCGTGAAACCCCTCCGAGAGGAAGGAATCGGCGAGCATGCGGCGGTTCCAAGGGTCGGGAAAACACTCCTCCTCGAGGGCGGCGATCGCGTCAAGATCGTCCATTTTCCATGCGCGGCCGTTCATCTCCCTTCCTCCGCGTTGGATTTTCGAAGATACAATGCTGCCAGAGCGTCGGCACTGCCCGCTTCCCCCGCATGCGCCCTGCAATAGGCGAGGAGCCCTTCCGCGGCGCGCACGATCTGTGCACCGTAGGGAAGCTCTTCCGCGGAGAGAATTGGGGCGTTCGAGGCTTTCGAGAGGGAGAGCACTTCCTCAGCCATGTAGTAGCCTGCAGAAAGGTGCGCCGCGCCGTAACCCTTCGCATAGAGATATCCGTGCCCGGCGTCGACGGCGGCGATCTTATCCTGCGCTCTTACAGCATATGCGATCGCATCGAGAGAGGTGATGGGAAGCGCCGATCTGTCTGCCCCGAAGCACATCCCCTTGACGGCGGAAATGCCGATGCGGATGCCCGTAAAGGAGCCCGGCCCCACGGCGCAGGCGAGAAAGTCGCAATCCTTAAGGGTAAGGGAGAGCCGATCCATCGTCCTTTGGATGGCGGGGAAGAGCTCGACGGAATGCTGCATCGCGCAGTTCTCGTCGCTGATCGCCACTTCTTCCCCGTTTTGCGCGGCGACGGTGAGCCGCTTTCCGCTCGTATCGATGACAAGAAATTTCAAAATTCTATCTCCCTTTCGCTTCCCCTTCCCGCGATTTTGATGCGTTTGCAATTTGCGGGAAGCAGGCCCTTGATATTTTCGCTCCACTCGACGATGCACACGCCGCCCCGTTCGAAATAGTCGGAAAGGCCCAGCCCGAGCGCCTGCGCCTCGCTTGTAATGCGGTAGCAATCGAAGTGGAAGACGCGCCCGTCATACTCGTTGACATAGGCGTAAGTGGGGCTCGTGACCTCATCCGTGATACCCATGCCCGCGATAAGGCCCTTCGCAAGAACGGTCTTCCCCGCGCCCATCTCCCCTTCCAAGAGGACGGTATCGCCCGATTTCAAAGTCTTCGCAAACTCCCTTGCGAAGGAATAGGTCTCTTCTTCGGAATGTGAACAAAAAACAGCCATACACGGATATTATACCGCATACGGCTGCATTTTGCAAGGAATTTTATTTGTTTTCTCGGGAAGCGAACTTCCCTATAATTATTAGCAATAAATGCGAAAATGGTTTGTTGGATAAACGTCATCGGTTTTTTGTCGGGAAATTTACAAAAAAAAATGTGACCCGAATTTCACGGGCCACGCCACCGGTAGTGGCACTGTTTGCGCTTGCCATAGGGCTACGCTCTGATGTTATTATACGTATCTTCAGGCGGAAAGTCAACGGATTTTTCCGAAAAAATCAAAAGAAGTTTTCCCACATGAACGTGTTCCAACGACGGGCGGAAAAGGGCATTTCCGAAAACGGAAGAAGAAGTCTCCGAAGAAAAAATGAGCATAAAAAAAAGAAAGTGCCACGAGCAATTAAGCCTCTTTCCGTGGGGGCTACAAGGACGAGAGCGGAAAATCTGCTGACACCGAGCCAAACACTTTCTACGTTCATTATACGTATCTTCGGGCGTAAAGTCAACGGATTTTTCCGAAAAATCCGAAATAAATTTTTCCAACGAATGTAAGCGATATCACCGCTACACATAAAAATTCAGACGGCGGGAGAGGCGCGGAGGAAAATAAATTTATGGCAAAAACAAAGAGTGTCAAGGCTTCAAATGCGCGTCACAGACTTCTCGAAAATAAGAATTTACAGAAGTTGTGTACGGCACACGATGCGGGCGATTCCAAATGGATGCAATTTCACTGTAATTCCGGTTATCACCGCAGTGTAATTGATGCGCAGACTTGGGCTGGCCGTGTATTAACATCGGAAGAGCGAAAACGTGTTTACGCATCAGTAAGGGCTGCAGGTGGTCGTTCGGTTGCATACCGTCTTCCGAAATCATAAGGATAGATTGACGCTTTGATTGGAAAAACAACTCCCCATTTTTGGGGAGCTGTTTTTTTATTTCTTTTCGTAGTGGATCTTTCCTTCTTCAATATTTGCTTTATCAAGTTTTTGATCTAATGCAAACTCTAAATTGTGACCGTCCTCTTTACGGTATAGGCAAATGAGTGTAATTCCTTTTTCGCGATAAATTGGCATTTTGTATGCTGTTTTTTTATCGTATTCGGGGTCTCCTTCCATTCCAAAGTATTCAATATAAACGTCTTTCCCTTCTCCGAGGTAGTTCTTGAGACAGAAGTCGGGTTTTAATGGCTCTTTTCCTATACCGATTGCAAGGGGTAATTCATACCCGTGAAAAATTGCATGACGGCAGAGGTAGTTGTCTATGGTCTGCTCTGCCATGCTCTTTACGATATGCCCGTCGAGACAAGGGAAAACCCCTTCATACGACTCATCAAGTATTATCGCAGGGAATTGGCATTTATCAATTTTTAAGAGGATAGATTTGTTTTTGCACTTATGATAGCAATTCAGACATAAATGCTTGCCGTTGGAAGGCTTCCCGCAGATGATACATGTGAGTTCGTCGGTGTTGGAATTCGTTTCTTGCAATTCCGTTTTTGCGGGCTTGCAATTTGGGCACCCTTCGCCGGCGAGATACCACGTCCCGCATTCTTCACACTTGAGGACTTTTCCCTCGTCCTTCAATTTGAAGCATTCTTTGCAGAGCGGGTACATTCCGCTCGGTTTTCCGCATATCGCGCAAGTTTTTCCCATGATGATTTACCCCTTTGATGATGATAGAACTATCATAGCGGAAAATTTTGGCAAAGTCAAGAAATTGAAAGAAAAAACCCGCCGAGGCGGGTTTGGGATGGCTTATTCATTCTGATCTCCTTCCCGCGAAATTGAGCCGCCGCGGGTCGGCTTGGGATTCGGTTATGCTTTTGATATCTGAATTTTTGCGGTTCGCTTGCTGTATGCAAGTATTTCGCCTTCCGTTGTATAGATGTGTTCTTTTTCTTCGGATGTATTGAAATTGCAAAATTCGAGTTCATTCCACATCATCTTTTGTTGTTTCTCCAACCATTCTTCAAGGTCTTTTGATTGCTGTCTCGTATCCAATTCCCCGCAGATTAAATTGGCTCTGGGGAGGCTGTTCATTTTCGTCAGGTTCTTCGTCGAACGTTTTAAGCTGTTCTTTCAGCATTTCATATCCTCGAACGCAAATACGGAAAGCTATTCCGGTAAATTTTCCGATGAAGATGTACGTCAAGTGGAAGCATGGCTCAACGAATATCCGCGACGGATCTTGGCTTATGCAAGCTCGGAAGAACTCTTCCGGGAACGATTGGCAAAACTCGCCTGAAGAACTAAGTAGAAGCAAAGCGGCAAGCTCTAAGGCTTGCCTTATAAGCATTCTGAAAATTCTCTCTCCCGAAGGCTTATCCCTTCGGGAGAGGTGAGTTTATCCTGATTTTGCTCCATTTTGCCCACTTCAAAAATTTTTTTAAGAATTTTCGCAAAACACCTTGACATTTTCAGGAAGCGGACTTTCTTGCGCCGCGTCCCCTCTTCACCCTTTCCGCAGTCATCCTGATGATGCGCGAGAGCGGCTTATAGATGAAAAAGACGAGAAGGCTCACTGCGGCGCCCTTGATGAGGTTGAAGTAAATGACGAAGGGCCAGAGGCTTTGAAAGAGCGCTTCTCCGTCGAAGCCGAACAGTACGCCGTAGAAGGGGAAGTTGATGAAGCGGTTGACGACGATCCCCACGGCGATCTGCAATATGCAGGCAAAGAGAAGGTACAGGGCGACCCACCATTTTCCCTTCTTGAACCGATATAAAAAGGAAGGGATGAGGATATACGCCGTCGACATCAAAAAGTTCGCGAGCTCCCCCACCCCGCCAGAAGATGACTTGGCAAGGCACAAAAGCTCCTTCACCCCGATGGAGAAGATGGCCTCTACCGGCCCGAAGATGAACCCTTCGATCATGAAAAAGACGTTGGCGAAGTCGAGCTTCAAAAAACTCGCCGCGGGGAAGATGGGAAATTCGAGGAAGGTGACGACGAAGGCGAGCGCCGTAAAGAGCGCCATGTAGGCGATGTTCGTCGGGCGGAAGTGCGCGGCGACGGACGCCCTCACCCGCGCCGCATCCACGCCGCCGAAGCGGAGAGAAAGCGTGAGCGCCGCAACGAGGAGAATTGCCACAACGACGCAAAATGCGATACCCATGCCCGCGACAGGGCCGATAGATAGCAGGTCCATAAGAATACCTCTTGAATTTTATTTCGGATATTCTTTGCACAAAAAACGCCCCTCAAAAAAGGGGCGCGAAACTGCTTTTTTCTTTTCTCATCCGGACTATACCGTCGGTACGGGAATTGCACCCGTTCGGGAAGCGCACGCTTCTTCGCAGACTTTACTGCCGGTGGAGACTTTCACTCCGCCCCAAAGAATATTCGATTGACTTTATTATACTGCGCCGGAGCGCAAAATGCAACTGAAATTACAGATTTTCTTCGAGAAATGCGCGCAGTTGGTCTTCGGGGACGAAGCCGAGGTTATGCGCCTTGACTGCGCCGTCTGAAAAGACGAAGACGTCGGGGATGGAGAAGATGCCGAGCGAGGCGGCGAGGTCGCCGTTTTCATCGACGTTCACCTTCACGAACTGCGCCCTATCTTTGAACTCCTCGGAGAGTGCTTCGAGGACGGGGCCGAGCATGCGGCAGGGACCGCACCAGCTTGCCCAGAAGTCGCACACGACCTTTCCGCCCTTTGCGACGAGCTCGTCGAGCTCATGTCCTGAAATTTGCTTTACCATGTTTCTACCTCTTGTTAAAATATTGTGCAAGCTCCTCGAATTTTACACGCTCGGAGGCGGACGTGCGCATATCCTTCACCTGCGCCTCGCCCTTTTCGAGCTCTGTATCCCCGATGACGGCGACGAAGCGCGCCCCGAGCTTATCCGCATACTTCATCTGCGCCTTCAAGGAACGCTGCATGAGGTCGCACTCCGAAGAAATGCCCTGTGCGCGAAGCTGCTCTGCGAGCAAAAACGCCTTGGTGCGGGAAGCGTCGTCGAGCCCCGCGAGATAGCAAACCGGGCGCTCATCCTCGGGCATGGGTGCCTCTTCTGCTTCCATGACCATCAAAAGCCGTTCGAGCCCGACGCCGAATCCGACCGCGGGAAGAGGCTTTCCGCCGAGCTGAGATAGAAGCCCGTCGTATCTTCCCCCGCCGAGCACCGTCCCCTGTGCGCCCGCCGCTTCCGAGACAAATTCGAACACCGTGCGGGTGTAATAGTCGAGCCCGCGCACGATGGAAGGATCGACGGTGAAGGCAATGCCCGCGCCTTCGAGAAGGGACTTCAC
>CANQCA010000048.1 GCA_947589585.1 uncultured Clostridia bacterium | reverse complement strand
CAATGGTAGAGGGGACGAGCGTTGAGGACATCACGGTCCCCGCCGTCACAGAGGTCGGCGCTTCCGCCTTTGAAAATTGCACTTCGCTCACGTCCGTAACCATTCCCGCGAATGTGAGGACGATCGGCGACAATGCTTTCTCGGGTTGCGGCCATCTTACGGCGGTCACCTTCGCAGACCTTACCGAAGAGACGCCCGGCGGCGATACCGCATCGGTCAAGACGACGCCGAGCAAGCTCACGTCCATCGGGAGCCATGCCTTCGACGGCTGTCCGCTCTCCGCCATCGCCCTTCCCAAGGCCCTCACGTCCATCGGGAGCTATGCCTTCCGCGGCGCCGCATTCACGTCGGTCACCATTCCCGTGAACGTCACGCTCATCGGGAGCTACGCCTTTGCCGGTTGCACTTCGCTCGAAAGCGTTCTGTTCGACAGGGAAGCCGGTGCGCAGACCACGCTGAGCAAGCTCAAAACGCTCGGCAGTTATGCCTTCGACGGCTGCACCGCCCTCACGGATATCACCCTTCCCGTCTCCCTCACCGCGGTCGGGGCATACGCCTTCCAAGGCTGCACCGCCCTCACGCAAGTGCACTATGCGGGCACGGAGGCGAATTGGAGAAGAGTAGGCGTCGCAGCCGGAAACGAGAGGCTTACGCAGATGCTCGTCTTCGACGGCGCGGCAAATTAAAAAGATACAAGCTGAGCCCTCCCCGCCGCGGGAGGGCTTTTTTGCGTTCCGAAACGCGAAAATTCTCGTAAATTTCCCGCAAAGTATTGTGTTTTTCTTGTAAAAATGTTATAATTGTTTCGTGTGCCGTATCGTAAAAATACGCCACGCCGAAGGGAGAAAAGATGCTCAGGATCGTTGTCGATGCGATGGGCGGGGACAATGCCCCCGCCGAGATCGTGAAGGGCGCCCTCGAGGCCCTCGAAAAGCAAAAGAATTTTTCCGTCGTGCTGACGGGGGATGAGACCCTCATCGGGCACGAACTCAGTAAATACAAGTATGACGGAGCCCGCGTGGAGGTCGTGCACTGCACCGAGGTCATCACGGGCGACGATATCCCCACGCAGGCAGTACGTGCGAAGAAGGACAGTTCCCTCGTCGTCGGCATGCGCCTTCTCAAAGAGGACGAGCGCGTGGGCGGGATCGTCTCCGCGGGTTCGACGGGGGCGGTGCTCACGGGCGGGATCATGCTCGTCGGCAGGATCAAGGGCGTTCTGCGTCCCGCACTCTGCCCGGGCATCCCCAACGCGCACGGGGGCGTCACCCTGCTTTGTGACTGCGGGGCAAACGCCGAGTGCAAACCCGCCTATCTCGCCCAGTTCGGCGTGATGGCTTCCGCCTATGCGAAGGTCGCCTATGCGATGGAAAAGCCCCGCGTCGGCCTGCTCAACAACGGCACCGAGGAGCACAAGGGGGATCTTCTTCATCAGGAGGCATACGCCCTTCTGAAGGAGACGAAGGGCATCGACTTTGTGGGAAATATCGAGGGGCGGGACATCATGCTCGGCGATATCAACGTCGCCGTTTCCGACGGTTTCTCGGGCAATATCGCTCTCAAGTCCATCGAGGGCTGCGGGAAGACGGTCACGACGGTTCTGGAGCGGGAGTTCAGGCGTTCGCCGCTTTCCAAGCTCTCCTATCTCTTTGCAAGAAAACAGCTCGGCGGGCTCAAGTCCATGCTCGATTATACCCGCTTCGGCGGTTCCGTCTTTCTGGGGCTGAAGAAGGTGGTCGTCAAGTGCCACGGCGCGGCCAAGGCACGCTCGGTGTGCGCCTCCGTTTTGCAGGCCGTGGAAGCGGCCGGGGGCGGCCTCATCGCCAACATAGAGGAGATGCTTTCCTCCTGCGAACAGGCGACGGAGAGAAGCGAATGAGCAGGACGGAGCCACTCGACGAAGAGGCATTTGCCGCTATCGAACGCGCGATCGGCTATTCTTTCAAGGACAGGGCGCTGCTTTTGCAGGCATTCACCCATTCCTCGCTCTTTGCGGCGAAGGGGGAAGCGGACAACGAGCGCCTCGAATTTTTGGGGGACGCCGTTTTAGAGCTCGTCGTCACGGAGATGCTCATAAAACGCAGCCGTGAGGACGAGGGCAAGCTCACAGAACTCAGGAAGCAATACGTATCCCAATCCGCACTCGAGAAGGCCGAGGCCCGTCTCTCCCTCATGCAGTATCTCCGCTATGCGGGCGGGGAGAATAATATCGGCGGGAAAACGCGGTCCAACCTCTTCGAAGCGGTCACGGGCGCCATCTATCTCGACGGAGGCCTTGCCGCGGCAAAACGCTTTCTCCTTACCAATCTCGTCGAGATCGATACCGAGAATTATAAGACGCTCCTTCAGGAGATCGTGCAGGAGATCGAGCACGCCCCGCCGCGCTATCAGACCGAGCAGGACGGGGAGGAATACCGCGCTACGGTTTTTGCCCTCGGCAAAAAGGCCGTCGGCAGGGGCGCGAGCAAAAAGGCCGCCGAGACGGAGGCCGCCAAAAAACTTTATCTGGAATGGAATACGCACAGCCGTAATGCGATAAAAGGGGACAAATAAGTGAACTTTAAGGAAGCAAGACTCGTAGGATTCAAATCCTTCGCCGATAAGACCACCATCAAATTCGAGGATGGCGTCACTTGTATCGTCGGGCCCAACGGATGCGGTAAGTCCAATGTTGCGGATGCCGTCCGCTGGGTGCTCGGCGAACAGTCCGCCAAGACCCTCCGCGGCTCCAACATGCAGGACGTCATCTTTGCCGGCACCGAGACGCGCCGCCAGCTCTCGTTCTGCGAAGTGACGCTCGTATTCGACAATTCGCACAAGATCTTCGATATCGACTATGAGGAAGTCGCCATGACCCGCAGACTGTACCGTTCGGGCGAGAGCGAATATCTCCTCAATATGCAGCCCTGCAGGCTCAAGGATATCGTCGCCCTTCTGCACGGCGTCGGCATCGGGAAGGAGGGCTACTCCATCATCGGGCAGGGCAAGGTCGCCCAGATCATGAACTCCAAGCCCGAGGACCGGCGCACGATCTTCGAAGAGGCGACGGGCGTCATCAAATTCAAGACGCAAAAGGGCGAGATCGAGCGCAAGCTCGAGAGCGCAAAGGATAATCTGACCGTCTTCGTGCAGCGCATGGACGAAGCCGAGCGCCAGCTTCGCCCCCTCGAAAAGCAGGCGGAGACGGCAAAAAAATACCGGGAATATTCCGAGCAGCTCAAGTACGAGGAGGTCAACGCCTACCTCGTGCGCAGCGACGGGTTCGAACAGGAATCCAAGAAATACCGCAGCAAGATCGCCGCAGCCGAGGCAGAGCTCGCCGGCATCGAGACGCGGCTTTCCCTCGCCGACGGGGAAGAAGAGGCGGGCAGGGTACGCATTTCTCAGGCAGATGAACGGCTGAGAAAACTGCACGACCGTCTCCTCTCCTTCGAGGTGGGCATGGCCAATAAGACGGGCGATGCCAAGGTGCTCAGCGAGAGGATCGGCAGCTACCGCCGCCAGCTTGCTTCCGCAGCCGAGGACATCGCCGTCTCGCAAAAGCGCATGAAGGATATCGATGCGACCGTGCAGGGGAGCTCGAAGAAATCCGAGAGCGACACGAAGCGGGTGGGCGAGATCGAGCGGGAGTGCGCAGAGCTCACGGCGAAGCTCTCGGAAGCGGATGCCCGCGTCGCGGCCTATGAGCGCCTCTCCGACGCCCAGCGCGCAAGTGAGATCTCTGCCGTGGAGAACCTCTCCGCCGTGAGGACCAACGTGGGGAGCCTCACCGCAAAGCGCGACGCCGCACAGGACAGGATCGGCGAAGTGCGCGAGGCGATCGCAAAGGCAGAGGGGCGCAAGGCCGAGTTCAGCCGCCAGCTCGAAGAGTGCAGGAAGGAAAAGGCGGTCTGCGAGGCCTTCCTCGACAGCAAGCCGCAGCGCGAGGAAGAGCTCTTGGGTATCGTGGGCGATCTCTCCCGTTCCAGCCAAAAGCTCTCCGAAGAGATCGTAAATTGCAACACTTCCATCGCGAATTTCACGAATAATCTCGAGCTTTACATAGGCCTCAAGAACAGGTTCGACGGCTACCGCGACTCCGTGCGCCGTCTCCAGCTCGATGCGAAGGAGAACCCCGAGCTCGGAAAGCGCATCAAGGGCGCCATCGCCGATATCGTCCGCACGGACAAGCAGTACGAGGTCGCCATCGAGACGGCCTTCGGCGCGGCGATGCAGAATCTCGTCACCGCCACGGCGGACGATGCGCGCTACCTCATCCAATATCTGAAAGACCATCACGGCGGGATCGTCACCTTCCTTCCCGTCGACACGATGCGTCCCCGCCCCGATACCCGCGAGGTGGAGCGCGCCCTGCAGGAAAACGGCGCATTGGGGCTTGCAAACGACCTCGTCCGTTACGACGAATACTACGAGAACGTCATCAAGAATTTGCTCGGGAATACCCTCATCTGCGACAATATTTTGAATGCGACGCGCATCATGAAGAAGTATCCCCGCGCCTTCCGCATCATCACTTTGGAGGGGGATAACATCTCCTCGAGCGGGTCCATGACGGGCGGTTCCCAGAGGAAGGACAGCGGGAATCTGCTCGCCGGCGAGCGCAAGATCAAGGAGTGTGAGGAAAACATCGCCCGCAAGAAGGGTGCGCTCGAAAAGTTCCGCGCCGCACTCGCAAACTGCGAAAAGGAACTCGAGGAGGCCCGTGCCGCGCATGAGGCCTTCCGCGTGAAGGTGCAGGAGGAGGCCGCCCACTTTGCAGCCATCGCCCAAAAGGAGATCGCGCTCGAAGGGCTCGTCTCTTCCGCCGAGACGGATGCGGCGGAGTATGCCGCCCTTTTGGAACGCCTCACCCGTCAGGCCTCCGACCTCGAGACGGAAGTGCTCTCTTCCGCAGAAAACGAGGAACTTCTCAGCAAGATCAGAATGGAGGCCGCGAGCGAATCCCAGCTGCGTGCAAGCGAGATCGAAAAGATCAAAGAGGAGCGCGACGCCCTCGCGAAACGGCTCTCGGATCTGCGCATCGAACAGGCTTCCGTCACCTCTGTTCGTTCCGCCGAAGAGGAGAACCTCAGGCGGCTGCAGGAAGAGCGGGACAGCCTTCTCATCAGGATCGAAGAGACGCGTGCCGGCATCCGCAGCATGGAGGCCCAGATCGAGGAGCTCAAACAAGAGCAGGAGAAGGTCAGCCTTACCGAAGAGGAACAATATGCCGTCTCCAAGATCCGCGAGGAGATCGCCGCGGTGGAGAACCTTAAAAAGGAGGAGAATGAGAAACAGCTCCGCCTCGCCGAGGAAAAGCGTGCCCTCATCGCCAAACAGACGGTAAAGAGCGAAGAAAAACACACCGCCGAGAACGAGATCACCCGCGCCGAGACCACTCTCGAGAACATGCGCCAGCGTCTCGACGAGATGTACGGCCTCACCTACGAGACCGCGCAGTCCCTCCGCGACCCCGAATATGATTTCTCCCAGGCGAATTCCAATATCAATTCCCTGCGTCATAAGATCGCCGCGCTCGGCAACGTGAACATGAACGCCGTCGAGGACTACGACGAACTTCTCGCCCGCTACACCGAGATGCAGACGCAAAAAGAAGACCTCGACAAGGGGATCGAAGATCTCACGGGCGTGCTCAACGAACTGCGCGAGACCATGCAAAAGCAGTTTGATTCGGGCTTCCAGGAGATCAACGCCAACTTCACCCAGATCTTTAAGGAGCTGTTCGGCGGCGGTAGGGCGGAGATGCAGCTCGACTACACTGACTGCGACGATCCGCTCGAAGCGGGCGTCGAGATCGTCGCCTGCCCTCCGGGGAAGAAGCTCACCAAGATCTCTCTTCTCTCGGGCGGCGAGCAGGCGTTTACCGCGATCGCCATCCTGTTTGCGATCCTGAAGTCCCGTCCCATGCCGTTCTGTATCCTCGACGAGATCGAGGCTGCGCTCGACGAGGCGAACGTAGACCGCTTTGCGAAGTATCTGAAAAAGTTCTCCAAAGATACGCAGTTCATCGTCATCACGCACAGAAAGCCCACCATGGCGCAGGCCGACGTGCTCTTCGGCGTTACGATGGAGGAAAAGGGCGTCTCGAAGATCGTCTCCGTGAAGCTCTCCGAAGTGGAAAGCAGATTGGGCGGCGACACAGTCATGTAGGTTTCGCAAATTTCTTTTTATCAGAACCCGTCCGCGCGGACGCCGTAGGCGTCATTCTGCCCCGCGCGCGGCTTCATTTTGTAGACTAAGCGCGGCACGAGCCCGCATGGCGAAGTAGCTTGTCGAAGAATCCCGCGCGGAACTCCGAAAATAAGGGCAAAGAAATTTGCGAGGGGTTAGGCTTGTACATCCCTCAGCCGTATCGGCCGCTGTACCTTTCTGTCCTCAAAGACAATAAGGCGACAGGGCTCGCCAAATTGGGGCGCCCACGGCGGAATGAAATTCCGCCTAAGGCAAGTGATTGGAATTGCTCCCCCACCCGTCGCCCGAGGGCGACACCCTCCCCCCTCAAAAAGGGGTAGGGCTTCCCTCATTCAAAGGGGGAAGCTGTCACCGCAGGTGACTGATGAGGGTTGGCTTTCAAAAGGTATTCCTCATTGCCCCTCATCCGTCACGGCAAGGGCAGCCGTGACACCTTACCCCCGAAGTGGGGAAGGCTTAATTACACCCTACACAAAAAAAGGAGCCATATGGGATTTTTCGGTAAGATCAAAGACGCGCTCAGGAAGACGAAGGAAAACGTCTCCACGAAGATGCGGCAGCTCTTCCTCAAAAACAAGCTCGGGGACGCCTTCTACGAAGAACTCGAAGAGATCCTCATCTCCTCGGACGTCGGCGTCGCAACGGCGGAAGAAGTCGTCAGCGAGGTCAAAGAGGAGGCGATCGGGGGCAAGATCAAAGACGAGCAATTTGTCACCGATCTTTTGAAGGATATCCTCGAGGACACGTTAAACGAGGCACCCATGCCCGCGATCAAGTATCCCTGTGTGATGATGTTCGTGGGCGTGAACGGCGTCGGCAAGACGACGACGATCGGCAAGATCGCCAATTATTTCGTACGAAACAAAAAGTCCGTCGTCATCGCGGCGGCGGATACCTTCCGCGCTGCCGCCATCGACCAGCTGAATGTCTGGGCGGATCGGGCGAAGGTGCGCATCGTCAAGCACGAAGAGGGGAGCGATCCTTCCGCAGTCGTCTACGATGCCGTCTCTTCCGCCAAGGCGCGGGGGACGGACGTGCTGCTCATCGATACGGCGGGGCGCCTTCACGTGAAGGAAAACCTCATGAACGAGCTCAAAAAGATGGACCGCGTCGTGGAGAGGGAGTTCCCCGAGGCACACTTCTACAAATTCTTGGTGCTCGACGCCACCACGGGGCAGAACGCCTATTCGCAGGCGAAGGTGTTCAAGGACGCCGTCTCCCTCGACGGCATCGTGCTCACCAAGCTCGACGGCACCGCCAAGGGCGGGTTCGTGTTCTCGCTCTGCGGCGAGCTGCATATCCCCGTCGTCTTCGCGGGCGTGGGGGAAAAGCTCGAGGATCTCGAGCTGTTCGACGCCGAGCAATTCGTCGAAGGATTTATTTAAGAGTCTGAGAGTGAGCTTTATCTCGCTGTCCCTGTACCCGCGACGGGGGAAAGGGTTCACCCCTTTCTCACCTCACGGTGGCATCTTCCCTGAAAGGGGCGACAAGAATGCCATCGGATAAAAGCGTGAATTTTACAAAAAATTTTTTCGCACCTATTGACACGGGAAATGAAATTGTGTACAATGTGTGTAACGATATTTCTTGGAGGAAATTATGAACAAGCGTGAAAAAGCCGAACTCCGCGCTCTTCCCGAAAAATATCGCCCCATGGGAGCATGGAGCTATTTCGGGTACAGCATCCTTTTCTCGATCCCGATCGTCGGGTTCATCTGTGCGCTCGTATTTGCGTGCAACAGTTCCAAGATCAACCGTCGTAACTACGCGCGCGGCTGGTTCTGCGGGCTTTTGATCGCACTCATCCTCATCGGCATCCTGTTTGCGATCGGCGTGGCGTTGTGGGGATTCAATCCGTTCATCGATAAGATCGTAGAAATATTCAAAGAAGTATACAAATTTTAGTCCTTAAAAATTTCTATCCGTCAAGCGAAAATGCTTGACGGATATTTTTTTATCTGTTACAATGGACGTGTCAAGCGGAAATGCTTGACGGTAAGCCATGAAAGACTTTGAGGACGTACAACTTTTCGATCTCTATGGAGCGCTTCTCACAGAAAGCCAACGCGAGGTGTGCAAGCTCTATTTCCTTTTCGATCTCACTCTCTCCGAGATCGCCGAGGAGAAGGGCATTTCAAAGCAAGCTGTCTCCGAATGTCTGAAAAAATCCCGTACACAGCTTATGAGCTACGAGGAGAAGATCGGATTTTCAAAAATCATGGCAAAGCTCACGGCGAAGCACCCCGAACTCGAAGGGGAACTCGCCGAGATCATCGCCTCGGGCGGTGAGGAGGAATAAATGGCGCTTTTTTCTTCGCTCTCGGAGCGGCTCAACCATATCTTTTCCAAACTGACGAAGCGCGGCAAGCTCACCGAGCTCGAGATCCGTCAGGCGATGCGCGAGGTGCGTATTGCGCTTCTGGAAGCGGACGTCAACCTTAAGGTTGCCAAAAACTTTATTGCCGAAGTGAGCGAAAAGGCGGTGGGGCAGGAAGTTTTAACGAGCCTCAACCCCGCCCAGCAGGTCATCAAGATCGTCAACGACGAGCTCATCGCGCTCATGGGCCCCGGCAATGCCAAGCTCGAGGTTGCCTCAAAACTTCCCACCGTCATCATGATGTGCGGGCTTCAGGGCGCGGGCAAGACGACGATGTGCGCCAAGCTCGCCGTCCAGCTCAAAAAACAGGGGAAAAGGCCGCTCCTCGTCGCGGGGGATATCTACCGTCCCGCGGCCATCGACCAACTCAAGATCGTCGGCGCGAAAGCGGGTGCGGAGGTCTTTGAACGCGGCACCCAGAACCCCGTAAAGACGGCGAAGGAAGCCGTCGACTATGCGCGGAAGATGGGTTTCGACACCGTCGTCATCGATACGGCGGGCCGCCTCCACATCGACGAAAGGCTCATGGAGGAGCTCGAAAACATCCAAAAAGAGGTCGAGGTCACCGAGATCCTTCTCACCGTCGATGCCATGACGGGGCAGGACGCCGTCAATGTCGCCGAGACCTTCAACCAAAGGCTCAGTATCACGGGCGTCATCCTCACCAAGCTCGACGGCGATACCCGCGGCGGCGCGTGCCTTTCCATCAAGGCGGTCACGGGCAAACCCATCAAGTTCATCGGCGTGGGGGAGAAGATCACCGATCTCGAACCCTTCTATCCCGACCGTATGGCGAGCCGCATTCTGGGTATGGGGGATGTTTTATCTCTCATCGAGAAGGCACAGGAGGCCGTCACCGAACAGGAGGCAAAGGCGCTTGAGAAGAAGATGCGCGAGAATTCCTTCACGCTCACCGACTATCTTTCGCAGTTCGAAGCGCTCAAAAAGATGGGCGGCGCGAGCGCTCTGCTTGCCATGCTCCCCGGTGCGGGAAAACTCAAGATCAACGAGAGCGACCTCGACGAAAAGAAGATGGAACGCATCCGTGCGATCATCCTCTCGATGACCCCGAAGGAGCGGGATAATCCGCAGATCATCAACTCTTCGAGAAAACGCAGGATCGCCTTGGGCTCGGGCACGACGGTGCAGGATATCAACCAGCTCTTGAAGCAGTTCGAGCAGACGAAGCTGATGATGAAGCAGATGCGCGGCGGCAAAGGCCGCCGGTTACCGTTCTAAATAAGCGAATCGCGTATAGGCGTCGAAATACATCGTCGAAGGTGCGCTTTCCTTGGTCACGTACGCAAAAGTACGCTCCCTGCGGAAATGCTCCATCTCCTTGTCTTTCTTGCCTCTCCGCGATTTAACCGTACCCGTGTCGGGGGAATGAGCTCCTTGCCCACCCCTTGAGGGGTGGGTGGCATGGCTTTGCCGTGACAGAAGGGGTGTAATACTTCAACAAAAATAAAATCGTAACAATATACGGAGGTAACAACTATGGTCAAAATGAGATTGGTGAGAATGGGCGACAAGAAGTCCCCCGTCTACCGCATCGTCGTTGTGGACGCGCGCAAGGCCGCCACGGGCGAGTACATCGAGAAGATCGGCTTCTACGATCCCAAGTCCAATCCCGTCACGCTCGAAGTGGACGTGGAGAAGGCGAAGGATTGGCTCGCAAAGGGCGTACAGCCCACCGAGACCGTGAAGAATCTTCTCGTGAAGACGGGCGCGCTCGAAAAGAGCGAAAAGCTCTCTCCTTCCAAGACCAAGGGCAAGAAAAAGAAGAAATAATGGTTTCGCAAATTTTGTTTTGCTCATCGGATAAACGTGTCATTCCGAGACCCCAATGGGGTCGAGAGAATCCCCTAAAACGAAGTCCATACTCCGCAAAACAAAACTTTGCGAGGGGTTCGTCCTGTGCATCTCTAAGCCTCATCGGCCGCTGCAGCCTTCTGTCCTCAA
>CANQCA010000047.1 GCA_947589585.1 uncultured Clostridia bacterium | reverse complement strand
AAGGAGTAGAGCATGCTGAAACTTACCGAAATCACCAAGGATTACAAAGTGGCCTCGGGCTGCGTCCATGCCCTGAAAGGTGTAACGCTCGAGTTCCGGAAGAATGAGTTCGTCTGTATCCTCGGTGCATCCGGATGCGGGAAGACGACGCTTCTCAACATCATCGGCGGACTCGACCACTACACCTCGGGTGACCTCGTCATTCAGGGAAGATCGACGAAGGATTTCAAAGACCGTGATTGGGACGTCTATCGGAACCACCGTATCGGCTTCGTCTTCCAGACCTATAACCTCATCCCGCACCAGACCGTGCTCTCAAATGTCGAGCTCGCTCTCACCATCGCGGGGGTGGGGAAGGAGGAGCGGCGCCGCCGTGCGAAGGAGGCCCTGGAGCGTGTCGGGCTCGGGGAAGAGCTTTCCAAGCGTCCCAACCAGCTCTCGGGCGGGCAGATGCAGCGCGTTGCCATCGCCCGCGCCCTCGTCAACGATCCCGATATTTTGCTCGCCGACGAACCCACGGGCGCCCTCGATTCAAAGACGAGCGTCGCCATCATGGATCTCATTAAGGAGATCGCGGGGGAGCGGCTCGTCATCATGGTCACCCACAACCCCGAGCTCGCCGAAAGCTATGCCTCGCGCATCGTGCGCCTGAAAGACGGCGTCGTAGAGTCGGATAGCAATCCCTATCATTCGGACGAGGAGACGCAAAACGTGGCACCCATGTCCGAAGATGCGCCCTCGGAAACACCTTCTTCGGAGGCCTCTTCAAAGGAGCCTGAAGAGGGCTCGGCCCCCGGAAAGAGGGAGAAAAAGGCCCGCGCCAAGATGGGATTTTTCACATCGCTCGCCCTCTCCTTCCGCAACCTTCTCACGAAGAAGGGCCGCACGATCATCACCTCGTTCGGCGGGAGCATCGGCATCATCAGCGTCTGCCTCGTTCTCGCCCTTTCCAACGGCTTCGGCAACTATATCAGGAAGACGGAGGAGGATATGCTCTCCGCCTATCCGCTGCAGATCTCGGAGAGCACCTTCGACCTCTCCGCCGTGATGGACGGCGTCATGTCCCCGCAGGATATCCCCGACCTTACC
Source organism: uncultured Clostridia bacterium (assembly GCA_947589585.1). Lineage (GTDB taxonomy): Bacteria > Bacillota > Clostridia > Christensenellales > Borkfalkiaceae > Gallimonas. Next base: position 9,488 of record CANQCA010000047.1, on the reverse strand, counting down.
GAGCTCGGCGATAAGGTGTATATCAACTCCTTCCTCACCGGTCTTGCGCAGGGTGTCGCCGTGCAGAACAACGTCACGCCCGATTATGTCGCCTATCTCGAAGAGGGCATGAAGGCCGCTCCCGAAGACTATGCCGCCATCCAATACCGCTACGGGTTCAACCTCGCCGACGCTCTCTTTACGCCGATGAAGGCCACGAACGCGGGGAGATTTTGTTTCGTCGACGGCGATAAATACGATGAGACAAATTGGCTGGAGCTGACAAATAACGTCTCAGCGACGGGCACGAAGAAGGATATCACGGACGGCACGTGGACGATGGGTCTCGGCGACAATCCTTCCGACGAAAGCAAGGCGGAGAGGCGGAACGGGACCTTCGAATACAACACCAAGACGGGCGCCTTTACCCTCTATGAAGAGGTCGCAAACGAAGGCGCCGGGCAGGAGCAAGGCGAAAAGACGCAAAAGAGCGTCTATGCCGCGGGAACGCGCACAAAGGGCGAGATCGTCGAGACGATCTCCGTCACGACGGCGGGGGAGGAGAAGCAGTCCTTCACCTTCCGGAGAGACAACTTCGTTATGCGCAACTTCTCCGTCACGAGCCTTAAAAATTACCTCATCGATAAACTCGTGGCCGAGGCGCCCGAGTACCGCTCGCTCCTTCAGTTCGTGCATTTCTTCACCGACGTCATCAACAAGATGCCGGGCACGACTTCCTTCTCCGACCCCGCATATGCGAGCTATGTCGCTTCGCAGTACGACGTCGTGAGCGGAAAACTTCCCACAAAGGAGGATGAAGCCGTCCTCGTCATCGGGCCCAATAACGACGTCATTGATCTGACCCTCGTCCAGCTCGGCTTCCTCGATGAGGAACAGTTCCTCGATCTCTTCCGCGATGCGCAGAAGGCGACGGAGGAGAGTGTAGAAGCAGCCAAGGCGGCGGCAACGCCCGTCGAAGATGGGAAGCTCTCCCCCGAGGAAGAGAACAAACGCCTCGCCTTCTCCCGCATCCTCGAGCAGGAGTATATGCTCTATTACAGCGACGCCATCTATGCCAAAAACGAGGACTATAACGGCGAAGACTCGCTCGCCAATTCCTCCCTGCGCGGGGGATATCCCTTCGAATATAATGGAGAAGTCACCGATGAGCAGTTTGCCGAGGCAAATGAAGAGGACGGGATCCGCTTCCACATCTCCGGCATTCTCCGCCTGAAAGAGGGGCTCTCCTACGGCTGTCTCGAAGAGGGGCTCAATTTCCCCGAGGCGACCATCGAGAATTATATCGACCACAACAAACAGTCCGAGATCGTGAAGTGGATCCAAGATGAGTCTGCCATTCCCGAAAAGCTCATGAAGCAGATCACTTCCTACCCGGGCTTCCCCGCCATCTACAGCGGTCTCAAGCTCTACTTCTCGCCCGCGGCCCAGCTCGACGGCTCCTATACCTCCTTCGCCATCCCGATGTTTGGCACGGCGCACATCGGCGTGAGCAATGCCACGGCCGTTCGTTCGATCGGCGGCAGCGATGAGGTCTCCGAGCTCTCCATCTATCCCACGAACTTCGAGGCGAAACAGCACATCAAGGCCTACCTCGATCAGTGGAACGACGGCGAGGCCGAGCTCCGCAACGAGGCCATTGAGAAATGGAACGAAGAGCATCCCGATGATCTAAGGCCCCTCAACGAGAACATCACCTATACCGACCAGATGGGCATGATCATGAGCATGGTCGAGACCATCTTCAACCTCATCTCCTATGTGCTCGTGGCGTTCACGGCGATCTCGCTCGTCGTCTCTTCGGTCATGATCGGCATTATCACCTACGTCTCCGTCGTCGAACGCGTCAAGGAGATCGGCGTTCTGAGAAGCCTTGGGGCAAGGAAGATGGATATCAGGAACCTGTTCAATGCCGAGACCTTCATGATCGGCCTTGCCTCGGGCCTCATCGGCGTCATCGTCGCCTATATCTTAAGCGGCATCGTCAGCGCGGTCCTGTTCAGCCTGACGGGCATCGCGGGCATGGCGACGCTCGCCCCGCTCACGGCCTTCATCATGATCTGCATCAGCATCGTTCTGACGCTCATCTCGGGGCTCATCCCCGCACAGGCCGCCGCGAAGAAGGACCCCGTCATCGCACTGAGAACGGAATAAAAATCCGGCGCATCGGCCATACTTTTTGCAAAACTTTGCGAGGTGAAGTATGGCGAAGAAGAAAGTCAGGAAACTCACCGACGAGGAGTACGAAGCATACCTTCGTCGGCTACTGCAAAAGTGAAAAAACGGAGCCCCGTGCTCCGTTTTTTCTGTTTTTATTTAACGAAACGCGTATAGGTTCACAAATTTTGTTTTGCTTGTTGTGTTTACCGTGTCATTCCGAGGGGCAACGCCCCGAGAGAATCCCCTTATACGAAGTCCGACCTTCGCAAAACAAAATTTCGTGAGGGGTGAAGTCTCATCATCCCTCAGCCCCGTCGGCCGCTGTGCCGATCTGTCCTCAACGGCATTAAGCGTGCGGTGGCTTGGCAAATTGGGACGCGCAGCGCAGAAGCGTGGTTCTGCTCGCGCAAGTTATATAGAAGCCAAACCCCCACCATCGCCTGACGGCGGAGCCTCCCCCTTAAAAAGGGGTAAGCCCTACCCCTCTCAGAGGGTCGCAAAACGCAGTTCTGCACATCGGCACAGTGTGCCGTGTGCTGCGTTTTGCGAGAAGTAGAGCGCATACGTCCGCGCGAACGGTGACCGAACGCGGGGCTCTACCCGCGTGAGAAGGGTGGCACGGCGCAGCCGTGACGGATGGGGGAGTTCTTGTCGCAGTGTCAACGAGGTAAAACCCTTCCTCCTCATTCTCCCAAAAATCGGCAAAACGCGCCGTGATAATACCCGCGCCGTGTGCTATCATGTTCAAAAAAGCGCGCGCGGGAGGGGATATGGCAAGAAAAATCGTTGTAACGTCGGGCAAGGGCGGCGTCGGCAAGACGACCGTCTGCTGCAATCTCGGCGTCCAGCTTGCGCGGAAGGGTCTGCGCGTCGCCATCTGCGATCTCGACTTTGGCCTCAACAACGTCGACGTCGTGCTTGGCGTCGAGAACATGGCGCTCTACGATATCGTAGACGTCATCGAAGGCAGGTGCCGTGCCCGTCAGGCTCTCGCTTCCCACCCCCGCTATCCCACGCTCTTTTCTCTTGCGAGCAATAAGATCTCCGAGCGCTATGTCTCCCCGCAGGCCATCCGCCTCGTTCTGGAGACGCTCTCTCCCCGCTTCGACTACCTCCTCATCGATTCGCCCGCCGGCATCGACGAGGGCTTTCACCGCGCCGCTTCCTGTGCGGATGAAGCGCTCCTTATCACCACGCCGCACATCTCCGCCATGCGGGATGCCGACCGCGTCGCTACCATTCTCCGAAGTTACCGCTTCCGCGAGATCTCGCTCTGCATCAACCTTGTGCGGCGGGATATGGTGCGAAAAGGGGAGATCCTGTCATCCGGGGAGATCGCGTCCGCGCTCCGCCTGCCCGTCGTCGCCGTTATTCCCGAGGAGGATATCTTTTTCCTCGAGAACATCTCCGAACGCAGCCGCGCCTTCAAAAAACTCGCGGAACACTACTGCACGGGCGGGGAGAGCGAGGAGAAAAAACCCTTTGCGCTCGGGAGGTGGAAGCATTGAAAGAGGGGGACCGCGGGCGCCTGATGCGCCTTTTGGAACGCGACAAGGCGGAGATGAACGAGGCCTCGCGCGAGGCCGCACTCGCCGATTTCAAGCGGGTCGCCGAGGAATATTTCGAGACGGACGGCGGCTTTGCCTTGACGACGCACGAGGGGAAGAAGGGCACCGAGGTCGTCTTCACCTTCCGTATCCTCCGCGTAAAAAATTTTTTAACTTTGAGGTAACATTTCGCGATGTCCTTGTCAACCGCGTCATTCTAAGGCGATTAGCCTATACCATGTCCGAGGAAGCCCCTCCCCGAAGAATCCCTTTATACGCAGTCCGAAGCCCTAGCCCTTTTTAAGGGGGAGGGTGTCGCGTTGGCGAAGGGTGGGGGTTGAATTCAATCACGTCATGCTGCCCCGACCTTGGATATTCAATAGAGGCCGCGGTCGGGGCAGGGTGACGAAATCAGTGCCCGCCCCTCATTCCGAGCGAGCCCCTTCGCCCCCCAAAAAATTTTTTCTTTTTCTTCAAGTTTCTTTATTCCAACTATTGACAACCACCGAGGGGGGGGGTATAATTGGATTAAAGAAAATTGTATCATTATTTTAGGTAAGCGTTAATAGGGCATAAGCAAGTCAAAAGTTCGTCAAAAATTTTATAACTATATATTACGGAGGAGTCTATGAGAAGGAAGTTGTTGATCGTTTTGCTATCGATCGTTGCAACGCTCGCCATGGCGTTCGGGATCTCTGCATGTTCTATGCAGAAATTGCCGACGGGACCTGTGCAGCTCGAAGCGCCGCAGGTGAGCATCTCTGAGGAAGGTGTCGCCCAATGGGCCGCCGTCGATCACGCGATCGGCTATGCCTATAAGCTCGGCGATAGCGATACCGCAACACAGATCAATTCACTCTCTATCCAACTTGCAGACGGGCAGAGCGTTCGTGTGCAGGCTTTGGGCGACGGGGTCCGCTACACCAACAGCGATTTCAGCGCACCCCTTACATATACGGCTCCGTCCGTGCAACCGCAACCGATTGCGCTCCCCGCTCCCGTTGTAACCATCAGCGAGACCGGCTTGGCTTCATGGGAAGCCGTCGAGCATGCGATCGGCTATATTTATAATCTGAACGGGAAAGAGACCACGACCAAGGAAACTTCCCTTCAGCTCTCGGCCTATGGCGATAAGCTTTCCGTCAAGGCCCTCGGCGACGGCAAGACCTATGGCGACAGTGCATGGAGCGAAGAGAAGGTCTATGCCGCCCCCGCCCCTCAACCTACACAGCTGAATGTGCCCGAAGTCACCATCGACGAAGAGGGCATTGCACGGTGGAATGCTATTCAGAACGCTTCCGCCTACTTTTATAGAATCGACGGTGCAGCCGGGCAAGAGACCGATAAACTTCAAGTCCAACTTGAAGATAAGCAGACCATCGAAGTCAAGGCTCTCGGCGACGGCGAGCGCTATCTCGACAGCGCATGGAGCACCCCCAAGACGTACAACGCGAAAGAGCAACCCGTCGATCCTGAGCCCACACAGCTCGAAAAGCCCGTCGTCACCATCGAAGAAGATACCGGCCTCGCGACATGGGTGGCAGTAAATCACTCCACGGGCTATAAATATAAGATCAACGACGGTGCCGAACAGACCCTCGAGGCGACCGCCGAGCTCGAAGTTCAGCTCGAAGACGGCCAGACCATCCAAGTCAAGGCCCTCGGCGACGGCAGGCTCTATCTCGACAGTGCATGGAGCGATGCGAAGACTTACGAAGCAAAAGAAGAGCCCGCGCCCACGCAGCTCGCAACGCCCGTTATTACGGTCGACGAAGACGGCCTTGCCACTTGGCAAGCGATCCCGAATGCAGACGGCTATAAATATAAGATCAACGGCGGCGCGGAGCAGAACTTCACCGGCAGCGAGCTCGAATATCAGCTCGAAGATGGCCAATATATCGAAGTGCAGGCCTTCTCGAACAATACCGCCCTCTACACCGCGAGCGCATGGGGCAAGTCCGCGACCTACACCGCGCATCAGCAGCCCGTCGAGCCCACGCAGCTCGCAACGCCCGTCGTCACCATAAATCAAGAAACGGGTCTTGCCACTTGGCCCGCAGTTACGGGTGCGACCGGCTATGTATGCAAAGTCAACGGCGAAGAAGGGCAAGTTCAGACGCAACTTTCCATTCAACTCCAAAACGGCGACAAATTGCAAGTCAAGGCAGTCTCCACCGACACCGAGCACTACACCGCCGAAAGCGCCTACAGCGCAGAGCAGACCTACACCGCACAGCAGCAGCCCGTCGAGCCCACGCAGCTCGAAACCCCCGAAGTCACCATCGACGAAGATACGGGCATGGCGACTTGGAACGAAGTCCCGAACGCAAGCGGCTATAAGTATAAGATCAACGGCGGCGAAGAAAAGACCTTAGAGGGCGCCGATCTCCAAGTCCAACTCGAAGATAAGCAATATATCGAGGTCAAGGCAGTCGGCGACGGCGAGAACTACACAGACAGCGAATACAGCGCTCCCCAAACCTACACCAAAAAGCCCGTAGAGGAGAAGGAAGGCCTCCTCGCCACCTTCGAACTCGGTGATGATGTGGATGATGTAGAAGGTACGGGAGTAAATGGCGATTTCCGCGGCGATGGTACATCTACAAAAGAATATACCGAGATAGACGGCGATTACGAGTTGGAGATTACGACCAACAGCACGAATTTCTCCAAAGGCGCATGGGATAACAACGGAAATGGCGGCCTTAAATTCGGTTCGAATGGCGCTGATGGCACCTTCTCGTTCACTGTTCCCGAAAATGTCACTTCCGTTGCCATCTATATTGCAGGATATAAGAAAAATACGGCGCAGGTGAGCTTCAACGGCGCTACCGCGATAAAAATCGAAAAGCTCTCTAAAAACGGCGAATATCAAAAAGTTGTCGTCGAGGTTCCTGAAAATCACACAATTACTGTGAGTGTAACCGCGGGCAACCGTTGCAAGATCAACACGATCGAGTTCTACGGGGAACCTGTCACCAAGCTCGAAAAGCTCGCCACGCCCGAGGTCACCATCGATAAAGACGGTAACGCCACTTGGGAAGCCGTCTCGAACGCGAGCAGCTACAAATATAAGGTAAACGGCGAAGAGCACACCCTCGAGACGACCGCCGAACTCAAAGTCAAGCTTAGCGATAAGCAGTCCATCACCGTGCAGGCAGTCGGCGACGGCGAGACCTATGAAAGCAGCGAATGGAGCGCGGCGCAGACCTACACCGCTCCCTTGCAGCTTACAGTTCCCGATGTCACCATCACTGAGAACGGCCTCGCCAAGTGGGAACCGGTCGTCAATGCTACCCACTACGAATATATCATCACCAAAGATGGGCAGGCGCAACCCGCAGTCACCACTTCCGATACGAGCGTTCAGCTCCAAGACGGCTGGTCCATCAAGGTTCGTGCCGTCGGCGACGAGGTGCACTTCCTCACCAGTGCCTACAGCGATGAGAAGACCTACACCGCTCCCGAAGAGATCACCCTTGATGTGCCCGAAGTCACAATCAGCGACAACGGCAAAGCCACTTGGAACGAAGTCAAAAACGCCACGGGTTACAAGTATAAGATTGGCGAGGAAGTAACGTCGATCGAAGCGTCCGCAAAGCGCGAAGTTCAACTCGATCCCGGCCAGTCCATTCAAGTCATGGCGGTCGGCAACGGCAAGAATTACCTCGGCAGCAATTGGAGCGTCGCCAAGCTCTACACCGCCGTGCTCGCTGCGCCCGTTGTCACCGTCGAAGGCAACACCGCGAAGTGGGAAGCGGTCGTTCACGCCTCAAGTTATAAGTACAAGATCGGCGAAAACGGCAACGAACAAGACGTTCCCGCAGATCAGCTTCAAATCACGCTCGAAGACGGGCAGACCCTCTATGTGAAAGCCGTCGGCGACAGCACAGCCTATTCCGACAGCCCTTGGAGCACCCCCGTCACCTACCACGCACCCACCGACTACGGCACGGAAGAGGCTCCGCTCTCCGTCTCCGAGGCCCTCGCCCTCGCAGAGAAGGAATGCGTGAATAACGGCACTTTCACCAAACAAATCGTCACCATGACAGGTAAGGTCAAAGAAACGCCTAATAAGAGCTCGAAAGGTGAATATTACGAAAGCCTCTATCTCGTTGATGATTCCGGAGCGGAGATCCTTGTTTATTCGATCAATCTCAATTCCGATGTCGCCGCCCCTGTCCAAAACGATATTATCACAATTCGAGGCTATATCACAAGATACAATGGTAATGATAAGACGGGCGAAGGCACCGATGGCGTGATCGAATTCTCGTCGAAGAAGATTTCCAGCAATAATTATGAAAACGTCTACGCCCTCAAGAATGAGCGTGGTCAATCCACGATTTCTGTCGAGAACGACGGCGGCGCGATCGTTACAGGTCTCGAAACAGGCGAAGGCATCAACGGACAAAAAGTATCCTTCAAAGTTGTTCCCGCTTCGGGCAAGAGGATCGAATGCGTCAGCGTATATGGTGAAGATCTCACAGCAGACGGCGAAGGCAACTACGAGTTCGTCGTCAAAGGCAACGCGACCGTTTTGATTGAATCGCTCTACGAAGGTCAGCCCTCCGCACAGCTTCTCTACACATTGACGCCCACCGTCAAAGGTACTAATTCCCGCTATGATTCGACGGGCGAAGTAGAGGTCGATGGGGTAAAATGGTCGGTTGACGGCAATGTACTAATAGATAGCAATGTGCTAAATTGGCGCGTTGGCGGTAAGGGAATTGAAAACGTAGACCGCACGATAAAGAATGTGGATGCAATCGAGGGCAAGATAACCAAGATCGTTCTAAAATTCCATACTTCTAAATTAACCGTCAACAGCACGACCTTCAAAGTATTCTCCACAAACGATATGAGCGGAGTTGCGCTCTACACGCAGGAAATTGACTACGAAGACGATTTGATCATTACGATCAAATCGAGTGGCTGGAAAGATTGCTTCTATGAACTCATTTTCAACGTTACCTACACTCCCACGAGCAGTAATAAGTATGTCGATGTTCCGACGATTGAGTTCTACGGATATGATGGGGAATATATACCCACCACGCCTCTCACCGCTCCCACGCTCAATGTCAACCAGAACACTGGCGAAGTGACTTGGGACGCCGTCCCGAACGCCACCGGCTACACCTACAAGATCGACGACGGCAGCGAGCAGACCCTTGACGCCAACTCCCGCACCGTCACCCTCCAAGACGGCGAGAAGATCGTCGTCAAGGCGACCACCACGATCGAGGGCTACACCGAAAGCCCTTACAGCGCCGAGCTCACCTACAAGCATGAGCACGCTTACAAGACCGATAACAACGGTTGGGAGAGCGATTCCGCCGACGGCCACTACAAGAAGTGCCTCTATTGCAAAGAGGAGACCGATAAGACCCCGCACAGCTACGGCGAAGACGGTAGCGGCGTCTGCACCGAATGCGGCTATGCGCACGTTCACGACGGCAACCTCACATGGAAGTACGAGGGAACCACCCACTATCAAGAATGTAGTGTTTGCCACGCCCATGTCAATGAGCACACTCTCGATGCCTTAGTGGGAGCGTTTGAAGGCGGTCACCGCACTACCTGTCAACATCAGGGTTGCGGATACACGTCCGAAAAGAGTGCTCACGAGTATAGTCCCGATCACCCCGGCGAGTGCACAATTTGTAGCACCGCCCATTCCGGCCACTCCTACAAAGAGAGAACGGGCAAGTGCGATACTTGCTACCTTCCTCACACGGGCGACAATCACCAAGTCACCACGCAAAAGCACGACGAAAACAA
>CANQCA010000046.1 GCA_947589585.1 uncultured Clostridia bacterium | reverse complement strand
CGAAGTAGCCGCTGCACTTCTTCGACGGGAACAGGCGGAACTCATTTACACAAAGCCCGCATCTCTTCGCCGTGGCATTTGCTTCATATTCCAAAAGTCCCGCATCGGGCGGGTCGATCCTGCAAGGGAACTTGACGATCCACGCCTCTCCGTCGATACAGATATGCGCCTTTGGCCGTGCGCCTCCGCTCGAACCGCCCAAAAGGAAAAGACTATCAAGGTCGCCGACAGGCCTTTCCGCGTCGTTTAAGACGTCGTTTGCCTCGCTTGCAAGCTCCTCCAAATCGAAGCGGCTATCTGACGACAGACTTTGTTACTTCGGTCATTTTTTGTAGTCCTTTACGCTGGTGATGATCTCATGCTTGAAGAGTTCTTCGAAGTCGGACAGGCAGCCGATGGCATTTGCGAGTTTAATAAGAGAGCGGAGCGAGATCTCCCCCGTCTGCTCAAAGCGACGGATAGAAGCATAGGAAACGCCCGAACTCTGCGCGAGCGCTTTCTGCGAGAGCTTCCGCTCCTTCCGCCTTGCCTTGAAGCGTTCTTTGAGATTGTCAACGGTTGACTTTTCTGTAATGACCAGAACAAAATCTCCGATATCGAACTTCATCATATCGCTCATATTTTAGCAAAAAGTAAATAAAGTGTCAATATTTTGCGCAAATATTAGCAGAAAAAGTTTGAAAAACTTTTCTTTGATATGAAAAAAGACCCTCGGGAGGATCTTTTTCGGATTGAAAATTTTACTCAGTTTCCTATCATATGCTCGATGCCGATGCCATAGCCGCGGGTAGGATCGTTCAAAAACACGTGCGTGACAGCGCCGATGAGCTTGCCGTTCTGCACGATGGGACTGCCGCTCATGCCCTGCACGATGCCGCCCGTCTCGTCGAGAAGGCGCTCGTCCGTTACCTTGATGACAAAATTCTTGTTCTCCTTATTGCCCGCATCCACCTTGACGATGCCGATCTCGTACTTCTGCGGGCAGACGCCGTCCACCGTCGAGTAGATGACGGCCTTTCCGATCGTTGCCTCGGCGATTGGCGCGGCTTCCACAAGTTCACAGCGTGAAAAATCATATCCCTTTTCGAAGGTACCGTAGAGCCCCGTATCCTTCACGCTCTCCGCTTTGGCGAGCACGTTTTCATTGACGAAGAGCCCCCTCAGCTCCCCCGCCCTGCCGCGTGCGCCCTTTGAAACACCGATGATACTGCAAAGATAAACCTTGGGGTCGGAGACCTCGAGTGCGTTGCGGTTCTCGTCGCATACGGCATGGCCGAGCGCACCGAAGCGGTAGCTTGCTTTATCGATATATGTCACCGTCCCGATGCCGGCAAGCGTATCGCGGATGAGCACGCCGATCTTGTAGTTCCCGCTCTTCTTATCCTTGACGGGGGAAAGCGGGACCTCGGCCGTCTCCCCCTTCCTGCGTACGGAGACGATGACTTCCTTTCCCCCGCAGCGTTCCAAGGCGCGGTTGAGATCTGAAATGGTTTTGATCCTGATCCCGTCCACTGCAACGATGGTATCCCCAACGCAGATCCCGGCGTCCTCGGCGGGGCGGTGCAGACCGTCCTCCGCGGCGACCTCGGAAAGCCCGATGACTTCCGTTCCCCCCGCAGAGAGCATGAAGCCCGCCGTCATTCCCCCTATATAATAGCTCGCAGTCTCCGCTTTAGCCGAAACCGTGCACATGCCGAAGCACGATAGCGCGGCGACAGCAGAAAATAATGCGGCAATAAAAAATTTCAGCTTACGCATGAAAACCTCCATGTACGGAAGATAATTTGCGTAAGCCGAGAATTTCTATTCGATTTTGAAAAAAGCAGTTACAGGGAGTTTTTGTATGTTTTCGCCTCGGAGAGAAGCTCCTCCGCGTGGGCGAGCACATGGGCGCTCTCCGCTCCGCCGATGAGACGGGCGATCTCCCGCACGCGTGCCTCGCCCTCGACCTTTCGGATGTGCGTGAAGGTCTTTCCGCTCTCTTCGCACTTCTCGATGTAAAATTCACTGTCGGCAAAAGCCGCGATCTGTGCGAGATGGGTGACGGCGATGAGCTGGACCTTTGAGGCGATCTTGCAGAACTTTTCTGCGACGACGCGTGCCGTCTTGCCGCCGATGCCGGCGTCGATCTCGTCGAAGATGTACGTCCCGATGCCGGCCATCGAGGAAAGCTGTGCTTTGACGGCGAGCATGAACCGGCTCATTTCGCCCCCCGAAATGATCTTGCCGAGTTCTTTCAAGGGCTCCCCCGCATTGGCGGAGAAGAGAAATCTCACGCTTCCGAGCCCCTCGGAAGTCGCATTTTTCACGTCTTCCCTCTCGTATCCGCCAAATTCCACTTCGAAGCGGGCCGAGGGGATATTGAGGGTGGAAAGCTCGCCCACAACACGCTTTGTGAACGCGTCCGCGGCCGTCTTCCGCTCCTTTGTGAGGGCGGTGCATGCCGCAAAAAGTTCATCGTCGAGGGCGGAAAGTTCGCCGCTCAACTCATCGAACCGCTCTCCGCTGTGAATGAGAAGTTCGAGTTCGCGCTCCGCATCGTGCAAAAAACCGCATGCGGCTTCCACGCTTCCGCCGTACTTTTTCTTGAGCGTCCTGATCTCATCCATGCGCAGATCTGCGCGTTCGGCTTCCCTCTCGTCGAGCTCGAGTTCGTCTGAAAACGCCTCCACGCTCTCGGCAATATCAGAGATTTCGGCGAGGGCATTTTCCAGCCGTTCACCGAGAGCGGCATACTGCGCATCGAATTTCCCGATCCCGAGAAGCGCCCGACCCGCCCCGCGTACCGCATCCGAAGCCCCACCGTCGGACAAAAGATAGTCCTGCGCCTCTGAGAGCCCTTCGCGGATACGCTCTGCATTGCGGAAGCGCTCGAGTTTCGCCTTGAGCTCCTCCTCTTCGCCCTCACGAAGATCCGCACGGGTAAGTTCATCGATCTGATAGCGCAAAATATCCATGCGCCGATCGCGTTCTCCCTCGTCCCCGCCGAGTTTGGCAAGCTCGGATAAGATCTCCTTCCGCCTGAAAAGAAGCGCCCTCACCCTCTCCTTCTTTTCCGCAACGGGGGCGCCCGCAAGCGAATCGAGGAGTTTGAGCTGGTTGGTTTCCTTCAACAGGAAGAAGTGCTCGCTCTGGCCGTGGACGTCGACGAGGAGGGCCGTGACGCGGCGAAGCATTGCCGCCGTGACGGCATTCCCGTTGAGTTTCAACGAGCCGCGGCCGTCGGAAGTGAGTCTCCGCGAGATGACGAGCGTCTCCTCGGGCTCGATATCGAGCTCGGTGAGCGCCTGCACGAGCTCCTCGCTTTCCATGGAGAATTCGGCGCGAACGGCACAAAAATCTTCCCCCGATCGCACCATGGACCGATCGGCCTTTGCGCCGAGCACAAAGTCGATGCAATCGAGGATCACGGATTTGCCCGCACCCGTCTCACCCGTCAGAACGTTGAGCCCTTCGGAAAATTCTATCTCCGCACGGTCGATGAGCGCTACATTTTGAATTGTGAGCCTTCGAAGCATAAATTTTTTGCCTTAAACTTTGATGAGTGCCTCGAGTTTTGTGCGGACGGTATTTGCCTCTGCCGCCGATTCGCAGACGACGAGCACGGCGTCGACGCCCGCGATCGAACCGACTACCTCGCGATAGTTGAGTTTATCGATGGCTGCGCCCGCATTGCCGCCGTTGCCGATGAGCGTCTTGATGACGATCAGGTTCCCCGCGACGCGGATGGTCTCCACACAGTCCCGCAGAAGGGTGCGCATCTTTTCGGAAATGCCCCCCTCTGTCTCCGTGATGGTCGCATAGCGGAAACGGCGCTGATTGCCGCGAACCTTAAAAAGATGCAGTTCCTTGATGTCGCGCGAAACAGTCGCCTGCGTTACAGAAAAGTTCTCTGCGGCAAGCTCCGCGCAGAGTTCTTCCTGCGTTTCGATCTCCTTCTCGGCAATGATCTCGAGAATTTTTGCGTGTCTTGCGTTTCTCATCATACAATAATTACCCCTTTGATAAGGTTTTAATTGATCTTTTGTGTCAGGCGGCGGAAGAGCTCCTGCCTGCTTTCGGTGAGGAAGAGGGCGGAGCGCTCCGCCTTACGGGCGGTAATCGTATCGCCCGCATGCATTTCCCCCAAAAATTTACCGTCGCCATAGGCATACAGTTCCCCCTCGCCGAAGAGCGAGAGCGTGATAACGCCCGAATCGGGAAAGACGATGGGCCTTGCCTTGCTTGAAACTGCGCAGACGGGCGTGAGCAGGAAGGCAGGGCAATCGGGCGTCATGATGCAGCCGCCCGCAGAGAGAGAATAGGCAGTGGAACCCGTCGGCGTGGCGACGATGAGCCCGTCTGCGACGAATTCGCCCGCATCGCTCCCGTCGATGGCCGCCAGGATCTTCCCGACGCCGAGATCGTGTCCGTCCGATACCCGGCGGAGCAGGGTGAGCTCGTTGATAAGGTACGCCTTCTTTCCGCCGAGCTCTGCTTCGAGCATGGAGCGCTCGAGCGTTTCCGCATCCTCACGCATGCAAAGATGCGCGGCCCGCACGCCTTCGTCCCTGTCGTATTCCGTCAAAAAGCCCACGTGGCCGTAGTTGACGCCGACGAGCGGGATCCCGAGCGCGGACGCATGCTTCGCCGCGTGCAGGATGGCTCCGTCGCCCCCCAGGACGATGAGACGGTCCATCGGGGGAAAGGGCTCGGCGAGGGAAAAGATGACGGCATCCCCGCCGGCACTTCGCAGCGCTTCGGCAATGGGCGCCGCCGAGGCCGCCCCGACGCGCTCGGCATTGTAGGCTATCCCGACTTTCATGCTAACATTATATACGGTTATGTGAATAAAAGCAAGTATTTTATCGAAAAAATTTGAAAAAATTCAGAAAATATTATTTACATTCATCATAAATTTATATTTATCCAACGGGGGAACAGCCTTAACGAGATATACAATATACTCGATATTCTTCCCGTCGACGAGCGGCGCATTCACAACGCCCTGCGGAAAGAGCCCTTCCCCGCATGCAAAGTCGTAGAAAGCATCGAGAAGGGCCGCATGGCGCTTCCTCGGCAAGATCCCTCCTTTCCCGAGCCCGACGCCCCCGCACTCGAACTGCGGTTTGAAGAGGAGAAACGCCCTCCCCTCATCCGAAAGAATACGGGAAACGGCGGGAAGGACGAGACGGAGCGAGATAAAACTGAGGTCTGAGACGACGTCGTCGATGGGCAGAGAGAAACTCCCGCGCTCCAGATAGCGGGCATTGGTCCTATCCATCACGATCACGCGGGGATCCTCTTTGACGCGTGGAGCAAGCTGGCCTTCGCCCACATCGACGCAAAAGACGCTTTTTACCCCGCGGCGCAAAAGGGCGTGGGTGAATCCGCCCGTGCTCGCACCGAGATCGGCGACGACGCGCCCTTCCATATCAATATGAAAGAAGGCAAGGGCGCGCTCGAGTTTTTTTTCGCCGTTGGAGACGGTATCCTCCCCTTCGAGGATGGTAAATTCGTCCGTCTCCTTCACGTCGTCGCTCGGAGAAAGCGGCCTCCCGCCCCTGAGGATCCGCCCCGCCTTCAAGGCTTCCTGCGCCTTGGTACGCGAGGAAAATTTTTGTGCGAAAAATTTATCCGCGCGCATGGAAGGACCTGATCGTTTGCAAAATTTTCTCTTTGTCGAGGCCGTATTTTTCAGAGAGCGAGCCCGCCTCGCCGTGCGGGATGAAGGCATCCCGATAACCGAAGCTCACAACCTGCCGCTCTTCCCCGCGGTAGAAGCGCGCGATCGCGTCCCCGAGCCCGCCGATGAGGACGTTGTCCTCAAGCGTGACAATGTATTTTTGATGAAGCGCGGATAAAAGCGCCGCATCGAGCGGCTTCACAAAACGTGCATTCACAAGGGTGAAGGCTAAGCCCTCGCGCTCTGCCTTTTTGAGGATTTCCTTCGCAAGGCCGATGCACCTTTCGCCCGCCGCAAACACTACTATGTCTGAAATAGTACTGTGCAAAACCTCAAATTTTCCCATTTCCAGGGGCAAAACTTCCCCTTCCGTGCCCTGGCGGGGATAGCGGATCGCAAGCGGCGCGGAAAAGTTTTTGCTCGCACGGAGCATTGCACGAAATTCGCCGATATCCTTCGGAACGGCGATCGTGAGATTGGGTATGAACGAGAGGAAGGAAAGGTCGAAGACCCCTTGGTGCGTCTCGCCGTCCTCGCCCGTGATCCCCGCGCGGTCGATGCAGAACGTGACGGGCAAATTCTGCCCGCAGATATCGTGGACGATCTCGTCGAAGGAGCGCTGCAAAAACGTGGAATAGACGGCGTAGTACGGCTTCATCCCCCCTGCCGCCATCGCCGCACAGAGAACGGAGGCGTGCTCTTCGCAGATGCCGACGTCGAACGCACGCCCTTGGAATCTTTCGAAGAAGGGCCGCAGGCCCAAACTATCCGTCATCGCCGCCGTCACGGCGACGATGCGATCGTCCTCTTCCGCCATTTTGCACAGCTCTTCGCCGAGCGCCTGCGCATACTCCTTCTTTTCGCTCGGGTGCGGGCTCACGCCGTGCGTCTCGGCTGGAGCGTTCTCGCTGAACGCATAGCCCAGCCCCTTCTTCGTCGTAACATGCAAAAGGACGCTCTCAAATTTGAGCGCTTCTTTAGCCCGCTCCATTGCGGGAAGCAGTTCGTCGAGATCGTTTCCGTTGTAAACGCCGAGATATCTGAGCCCGAATTTTTCGTAAAGTTTAATATCCTCATCCGGGACATGGGCGCCCTTCATCTCGTCTAAGATCTCGTGCGTGCCGCCCACCGTGGGCGAGATGGACATGCCGTTGTCGTTTAGAATGACAAGAATGCGGGTATTCAAAATTTTGAGGCTGTTGAACGCCTCATAGATAAGGCCGTTGTTGAAGGAACCGTCGCCGACGACGGCGATGACATCGAAGTTTTCCCCCTTCAGATCGCGTGCCTTGGCGATGCCGAGCGCGGCGGAGACGGCTGTCCCCGCATGGCCTGTGCCGTAGCAGTCGTATTCGCTCTCTTCGCGCTTGGGGAAGCCCGAGATGCCGCCCTCCTTCCGCAGTGTATGAAAGACGGATGCGCGGCCGGAAAGAAGCTTATGCGTATAGCATTGGTGGCCGACATCGAACACGACTTTGTCGCGCGGAAAATCGAACACACGGTGCAAAGCGAGTGTGAGCTCCACCGTGCCGAGATTGGACGATAAGTGCCCGCCGCACGAAGAGACGGTCTCTTTGATCTCTTTCCGGAGTTCTTCGCAAAGGCTTTTCAAGTTGGAAACAGAGGCGTTTTTTACCTCCGACGGTGAAATATTTCTCATAGATATCAGAGCTTTCTCGAGCGGATCTCGCCGACAAGCGCCTCGAAAAATCCGCACTTTGTGGGAATATCGCGGGCGAGCGCCATACACTCGGCCGCACAGGCGTCTGCAAGCTCCTCCGCCCCGCTGTAACCGTAGACCACCACGGCGGTCAGGCGGTTTTCGTCCTCTCCGCTCGCCGCATCGAGAAGGTCGTCGGTGAGCTGAAAGAGTTTGCCGAGCGCTTCGCCGAATAATTTCCATGCCGCACGCCCGCAATTTCCCGCCAGGGCGGAAGCCATCTCAAGGGGTGCGGAGATCAGCTTTCCCGTCTTATTTTCATAGAGAAAGTTGAGTTCGCGGTCTCCGCCCGTCTGCCACATGAGGTCGGCGGCCTGTCCCGCGACCATGCCATAGACGCCCGCGGCGTGTATTAAAATTTTCGCCGCCTCGAGGTATCTTTCTCCCCGCGCCCCCTCTTTTATGAGGAGCTCGCATGCCCAGGAGAGCAGCCCGTCGCCCGCCAAAATGGCGTTGGCTTCGCCGAATTTCTTATGGTTGGAAGGTTTCCCGCGGCGATAATCGTCGTTATCCATCGAGGGAAGATCGTCGTGGATGAGCGAATAGGTATGGATGCACTCGATGGCGACCGCAATGGGCATTTCCTCCTCCCAAGCAAGCCCCATACCGTCGAGGGCGGCCAGAAAGAGGACGGGACGGATGCGCTTTCCCCCCGATAAAAGGGAATAACGCATGCTCTCCCACAAAACGGAGGGAAAAGCCCCCTGCGATGCCGTATCGATTTTTTTGATAAGCGCCGCTTCGAAGGCGGCGCGATAACGTTCGTACTCGGCGGAAAAGCTCATAATTTTTTCTCCGCTGCTTCAACCACGCTCAAAAGAAGCATGGCGATGGTCATGGGTCCCACTCCGCCCGGGACAGGGGTGATGAAGGAGGCCTTCTTTTCCACTTCTTCGAAATCGACATCGCCCACAAGCTTCCCGTCCACGCGGCTGATGCCCACGTCGATGACGGCCGCCCCTTCCTTCACCATATCCGCGGTGATAAAACGGGGCTTTCCGAGGGCTGCGACGAGGATATCCGCCTGCGCGCAGATGCTTTTAAGGTCCTTCGTCTTGGAATGACAGACGGTCACCGTTGCGTCCGCATTGAGAAGAAGCAGCGCCATAGGACGCCCTACGATGTTGCTTCTGCCGACGACGACGGCGCGCTTGCCGCTTATGGGGATCTGATAGCGATGAAGAAGCTCCATCACGCCGCGCGGGGTACATGCGGCGACGCCCCCCTCGTTTTTGGCGAGCAAGCCCATATTCTCGGCGGAGAACCCGTCCACATCCTTTTGGGCGGGAATACGGCGAAGAAGCGCTTTCTCGTCGAGATGGCCGGGAAGGGGCAGCTGGACGAGGATCCCGTCCACACGCCCGTCCTTTGCAAGGGAGCATACGAGCGCTTCCGCCTCTTCCTGCGAAGTTTCGGCGGGAAGGCGGTATGTATGCGAGGCGATCCCCACTTCGGCGCAGGCGCGCTCTTTGTTTCTGACATAGACCTCGGATGCGGGATCGTCGCCGATGAGAACGACGGCAAGCCCCGCTTCTCTTCCGAGTTTTTCTCTTATTTGCGCGGCGCGGAAGGCAAGCTCCGCCCTGATATCCGCGGCAGTTTTTTTCCCGTCGAGGAGCGTCATGCGTTGATGACCCCCCCGAGCACACCGTTGACAAAGTCGGTAGACTTTTCGGCGGAATATTTGCGGGCGAGTGCGGTCGCCTCGGAGACGGAGACGACAGGCGGGATCTCGTCGAAATATTCGATCTCGGCGAGGGCAAGCAGCAAAACGGCCTTATCCGCCGTATAGATGCGTTCCTGCGCATACCCCGTCACCTTTTGGGCAAGGATCCCGGAAAGCTCCTCTCTATGCTTTTCGACGCAGCCGATGAGCCTCTCCGCAAATTCCTGCTCGTTTTCGTCGAGTTTGGCCTGCGCATAGAGCTTGCTGCGGTAGGTCCGCGGGCAGTCTCCTCCCAAAAGTCTTGAAAAGACGACTTTGAACGCCGCCTCTCTCGCATCACTTCTCATAGGTGCTCCTTATAAAACGCACATCTCCCCTTCCCGAAAACGGGAAAGGGAGCACTTTTTTTCATCTCTTTTCATCTGCTTCCTCGGGGGAAGCGCCGTCCGGTTCGGGCTGGGCGGGATCGGGGAAGACCACGCTCTGGATGTGAACGTCCACCTTGGCGATCTTATACTTCGTCATGGATTCCACCATCTGCTTTATCGACTGCTGGATCCTGTAGGCGAGCTCGGGTACGCTGTAGCCATAGTGCGCGATGACGGAAATATCCACGAAGACGCCCTCTTTTTCGAAGCAGATCTTGATCCCTTTGCTCTTGGAGGGAATGAGCTCGATGCCCTCCGTTTCGCGAAGACTTAAAACGACGATGCCGCTGACGATATCCGAATTATAGGTGATCTTGCCCTTTTGTCCGTTGGAGTTATATCTGATGCTTGCCATAAATTGCTCCTTTGGGAACTATTATAGCACATATTTTCCGAATTTACTACTGTTTTTTCTCAACTTTCCGCATAAACGGGCATAATTATGACGTTTCCGTTGCGGATGCCCAGCTCGACCTCGAGCGCATAGAAGACGCGGGTGACCGTCTCGGCGGTAAGCTCGGAGGAATTGATGAAGACGTTGATATTGTCGTTCTCGCCGATGGAGACGCAGGCGTCGGAAAAGCCGAGCGCTTTGATGACGGATTCCATCACGAGCTCGTCTTCCATGATCTCGACGATCTCCTGCTTTCTCTGCACTGCTGCGGCATACTCGTCCGTCCCCGTCTCATAGGCGGAAATGACGCTGTCGAGCTGGACAAATTCCTCACTGCGCGTGGTGTTGCGTTCGGTGCGGTACGTCGTGAAGTAGTTGGCTTCGACGCTCGCGCCGCTCTCGATCGATCCCGCGCCCGTTCCCGCAAGCACAAAGTTGAAGATGGCTGTGGCCGCGAGAAGGACGACGAGGGTAGACATAAGTGCGATTTTCTTGGTGTTCGACATAGTACTATCTCCTTATAATTATAAGATTGCCTTTCTTTATGCTTCGGCGGCATAGACGAGCACCGCGCTCCGCTCGATATTCAGGGCAGCGGCGGCGACTTCCATGAGCCGCATACGCGTCACAAATCCGTCCTGCCCTTCAAAGACGATGACGACTCCGACGGGAACGCCGCCTTCTTCCGTGATCATGGCCTTCGCGTCCTCCACCCCTTCTATCGCATGGATGAGAACAAGCAGCCGCTCCTCGCGCTCGGTAGGCTCGTAGCTCTCCTTTTCGGAAGATCCGCCCGAAGCAAAGACTTTGTATGCCACAAAGAGAAGCAAAAGCGCCGCAAGAAGGAAAACGATCAGGCGGAATGTCTTG
>CANQCA010000045.1 GCA_947589585.1 uncultured Clostridia bacterium | reverse complement strand
CGCTTTTCTTGCGAAAAGCTCTTTTTGCGAACGGCGGCTCCTCTTCCCACAAAAATACTTCGTCTTTTTGTGGGAGCCCTCTTGATATTGGTAAGTCCTCGGCGGCGGTCCCGACTCTCAACAAAGTCCAAAAGGGAAGAGAGGCATAAAGCCTCTCTTCCCTTTTGGAGCTGGTGAGCGGACTCGGACCGCCGACCTCGTCCTTACCAAGGACGCGCTCTACCTGCTGAGCTACACCAGCATACATTGTGAAACGAATTGCTATTCACAGGCGAACCTGCTGCCCCGCGCGCACTATTCTCGACGAAGCGCGGCACGAGCCGTAGGCGAAGTAGCTACACCAGCAATTCAATTACCTAATTAGTATAGTAAAATCCGCGCATTTCGTCAAGCGATAATACGCGGATTTTGTAAATTTCGAAAAAGATTTTTCTTTTTACGGTGCGATGTCCTTGAGGAGGTCGTCCATGTCGTAGAGGCCGGGCGCTCTTCCGATGAGCCATTTTGCGGCGCGGAGCGCCCCGACGGCGAACACTCTGCGGCTGCGTGCAGAGTGGGAGAGGGTGATGATTTCATCCTCGCCGTAGAAGCCGACTTCATGCTCACCGACCACGGTCCCGCCCCGCACGGCATGGATGCCGATCTCGCCCTTCGGACGCTCTCCGACCATACCATGTCTGCCATACACCCGCAGGGAAGCACCTCCGCGGCCTTCCTCTGCCGCCTTTGCGAGCATGAGCGCGGTGCCCGACGGGGCGTCCTTTTTACGGTTGTGGTGCCGCTCGATGATCTCGATATCGAAGTCTGCGCCGAGCACGGCAGCCGCCTTCTTCACAAGAAGCTGCAAGAGATTGACCCCGAGCGACAGATTCCCCGTCTTGAAGATGGGGATGCGCGCGGAAAATTCTCTTACGAGCGCCTCATCCTCCGCAGCATACCCCGTTGCCGCGAGCACGATGGGAAGAAAATGCTGCCCGGCAAACAGGAGCCGCTCTTCGAGCCCCGCCGTCGAGGAAAAATCCACGATGACGTCTGCCTCTTCCGTCACCTCACGGAAGGAGGGGTAGAGGGGGAAGGGGACAGTCTTGGGGGAAATATCCACGCCGCAGACGATCTCCTCGCCGCGCTCTGCGCACAGCCGCGCCACCTCGCCGCCCATTCTCCCGCAAGCGCCGCATAAAAT
Source organism: uncultured Clostridia bacterium (assembly GCA_947589585.1). Classification (GTDB taxonomy): domain Bacteria; phylum Bacillota; class Clostridia; order Christensenellales; family Borkfalkiaceae; genus Gallimonas. The sequence goes on along the minus strand of CANQCA010000045.1, from coordinate 9,706 downwards.
CACTTTCATGCCTTCACCTCGAGCCCGAATTTGATCATTTCCCGCATCAGCAGTTCGCGATGCTCCTCTTCCAAGGGGGTAAGGGGCCCACGCGGCACCCCGGCACGGAAGCCGAGAAGGTTCATCGCTTCCTTCACGGGGATGGGATTGACTTCTGAAAAGAGCGCCTTTGCGAGGGGGAAGAGCTTATCCGCCATGGAATTGGCTGCGTAAAGCTTGCGTTCGAAAACGGCGTTGCAGAGCGAGATGACCGCCTTGGGAACGACGTTGGAGAGGACGGAAAAAACGCCCGCCCCGCCCGCACAGAGAATGGGAAGATTCAAAAGGTCTTCACCCGAATACACATCGCATTTTCCACGCACGCGGCGCAGGATATCGAGGGCGAACGCCATATCTCCGCTCGCCTCTTTGATGCCCGCAAAGTTGGGGATTTGTGCAAGTGCTTCCACCGTCTCGGGGTGCATGGTGACCCCCGTGCGCTGGGGAACATGGTAGGCGACGACGGGGATCTTGACCGCCGCGCAGATCTCTTCATAATAGGCGAGAAGGCCCGCCTGCGTGCACTTATTATAGTAGGGGGTGACGACGAGCACGCCGTCTGCGCCGAGCGTCTCGGCACGGCGGGAATTTTCCACCGCCTGCGCCGTCGAATTGCTCCCCGTGCCCGCGACGATCTTCGCTCTCCCCGCCGCTCTTTTTATGGCGTAGGAGAGCGTTTCCGAACGCTCTTCCTCGGACATGGTAGCGGGCTCGCCCGTCGTACCGAGAATACAGAGCGCCTCAACGCCGCTTCCGATCTGGTAGTCGATCATCTCGCCGAGGCTTGTAAGATCGACGCCGTTTTCCTTGAACGGCGTGATCATCGCCGTGACGCAACCGTGCAAAAATCCTGTCATAAAATTCTCCTTATCTACAGAATATGAAGGGGTCCGTATGCTTGTCAATCAAAATAGCCTTTTGCGGCGAGGAGCTCGGCAAGCAGGACGCCCCCGCCCGCCGCGCCCCGCAGGGTGTTGTGCGAACAGCCGATGAATTTCCAGTCGAAGAGATTGTCTTCTCTGAGCCGTCCCGCGCTCACCGCCATGCCGTTTTCGCACATCCTGTCGAGCTTGGGCTGCGGACGGTCGTTTTCTTCAAAATAATGAAGAAATTGCTTGGGCGCGGAGGGAAGGGAAAGCTTCTGCGGTTCACCTTGGAAGCTCTGCCATGCCGCGAGGATATCGTCCTTTGTGGGCTTATCGCAGAAAGAAACGAAGACCGCCGCCGTGTGTCCGTCGGAGACGGGGACGCGCACGCACTGCGCGGAAATGCGGGGCTCTTTTGCGTCCACGATGACGCCGCCTTGCACCCTTCCCCAAATTTTAAGGGGCTCGCGCTCGCTCTTTTCCTCCTCGCCGCCGATGTAGGGGATGAGGTTATCCACGATCTCGGGCATTGTATCGAACGTCTTTCCCGCCCCCGAGATCGCCTGATAGGTGCAGACGGCGACCTCTTTGAGCCCGAACTGCCGCAGCGGCGAGAGAAGGGGAACGTAGGATTGCAGCGAACAGTTGCTCTTGACGGCGATAAATCCCTTCTTCGTGCCGAGCCGCTTTCTTTGCGCTTCGATGACTGCAAGGTGCTCGGGGTTGACCTCGGGAATGATCATGGGAACGTCGCCCGTCCCGCGGTGGGCGGAGTTGTTGGAGACGACGGGGATCTCACGGCGCGCGTAGCGTTCTTCAAGTGCGGCGATCTCTTCCTTCTTCATATTGACGGCACAGAAGACGAAGTCCACCTGCCCTTCGAGCGCAGAGATATCTTCTCCGTCGAGAAGGACCATGTCCGCGGCATAGGCGGGAATTTGCGCATTTTGCACCCATCTTCCCGCGACGGCTTCGCGGTAAGTCTTCCCCGCATTCTGCTTGCTTGCAAGAAGGACGGCGGGCTCGAACCAAGGGTGATGTTCGAGCAGGGTGACGAACTTCTGGCCGACGGTGCCCGTTGAGCCGACGATCCCGACGCGATACTTTTTTTTCTGCATAGTTTGCTCCAAATAAAAACGAGGCGGGCGCGCCGTCTCGAACCATCCCCAAGGATGGGGTGTGCCGAAAAAGCGCTTCACCCAAAGGTGACAGGAAGGCGGGTATTCTCCCGCAGACCCAACGCGCCGCGCAGGGAAAGAAGGCGCGTTTCGGCGGAGATACCCTTTCTCCCGCGTTCAAGGGAATTTCCTGCAATTCCTCCCGCGGGCTACTCATGTTCTGCCGCTCCTCTTTTTAAGCTAAGACGATTTTACCATAGCGCAATGGAAAAATCAATCAATTTGCCCTTATTTTTCATTGAAAAAAAATCTTGTTTGTGTTATAATGGCGAATAGGGTGTACGAATGCCCGAAATTCGGCTTTTCGCGGAGAAACTTATGGCAGAAAAACGCAGGGGCGCAGTTTCGCGCTGGCTCGAGGGGAAGGAATACGAGGGCGACATCCAACGCACGATCCCCCCGACGGGGCGCATCCGCCTCTTTTGGGATACCTTCAAGGGAAGATTCGGCAGGCTCATCCTGGTGAATTTTTTGGTGGTGCTCTTCTTTCTTCCCATGATCGCACTCCTGTTGTACCGCACCGTGAGTATCGGCTCGCAGGAGGTGCTCGGGCCTTGGGGCTCCGGGCTCGGGGTGGGCTATCCCGTCCTGCCCGATGTGACGGGCATCTACGAACTCATGATCCTGCGCTCCGACCTCGTCTTTTTCGGCCTCATGATCCCCGCGCTCGTGATCGGCGGGATCGGCCTTTCGGGTGCGGCCTATCTTGTGCGTAACCTCATCCGCACGGAGGGGATCTTTATCTTCAAGGATTTTCTCCGCGGCATCAAGCGGGGCGTATGGAGCGTGCTCGAGGCTGCGATCCTCTTCTCCGTCATCTTATTCGTCGCCCGCTATACGGGGAACCTCGCCGACTACTATGTCGCGAGAAGCCTTCCCATGGCAGGCTGGCTTGTCGCATCCAAGGTCATCGGCTATATCTTTGTGGCGCTCTGTGCGCTCGTCTCCCTGTGGATGATCGCCCTCGGGACAAGTTATAAGCTCGGGCCGTGGGCGCTCTTCAAAAATGCCTTCGTGATGGCGTTCGGCACCTTCCCGCAGACGGTGCTCTTTGCGGGGGCCGCCGTCTGGCCCGTCTTTCTCATCGTCTTCGCATCGGGCTTCTGGTCGCTCATCGGGATCTTCCTTTTCATCATGTTCGGCTTCAGCTATTCCTGCCTCGTCTGGATGGATTATGCCGACTGGGCCTTCGATAAATTCGTGAGCCCGCCCGTCGTGCCCGATCCCAAGGAGGAGAAGGTCTCTCTGCGCGATCCCTCCGAGGCAAAGGAGGACGTGCAGCGCCTCATCCTCTCGCACGGCAAGTCCGATCTCGCTTCCCGTCCCATCCGTCCCATGGACGACGGCGCGGGCATCTACCGCCTTCCCGAGAAATTTTCCCGCGAGGATCTCAAAAAACTTGCCGACAGCAAGGCGAATATGCGGCGGGAAGTCGAGGAGTACGTCGCCGCGCACAAAGAGGACCCGCAATATGTCGAATATAACCGTCTCTTCGAGGAACGCGAGCGCGCGCTCAAAGAGGCGGAACATGGGAAGGGCAAGAAATCAAAGGGCAAGAAAGCGCCCAAGCCGCCCAAGCTTCTGACGGGCGGGAAGAATTGACGGAGGCCGCTTGTATGACGGATGCATACGATCATCTCGCCGAGTGGTTCGAAATCTTAAACAGCGACTGCGACTATCCGAAATGGTCGCAGTATTTTATTGAGGGGCTCGCCCGCCTCGGTGCGGGGGAAAAGGGGCTCGAACTCGGCTGCGGGAGCGGAGCAATCTCCCGTGCCCTCAAACGGGCGGGATACGATATGACGGGGGCGGATATCTCCCTTCCCATGCTCACGAAAGGAGAGGCGCTCGCCGCGCAAGAGGGGCTTAAGATCGACTTCATACGGGCGGACGCACGCACGCTCAAAACGCCCGTGAAGTACGATTTCATCCTTTCGCCCAACGACTGTTTTAATTATATGCCCACCCGTGCGCTTCCTGCCGCCTTCCGCCACGCGGCAGCCTGCCTCAGAAGGGGCGGGATCTTTTGGCTGGATGTGAGCTCTGCGTGCAAGCTCAGGGAAAAAGTTGCAAATAATATCTTCGCCGACGACAGGGACGATCTCACATACCTGTGTTTTTCCACTCTGCTGGGCGACCGCGTCGAGCTCGACGTGACGCTCTTTGTGAAGAGAGAGGACGGCGCTTTTTGCAGGTTCGATGAAAAACACACCCAATACATCCATGAAGAGGAAGATATCCTCGCCGCCCTCACGGGCGCGGGATTCGATCATATCCTTGTGGAAGGGCATTGGGGGAGCAGCAAGGAGGGGGCCGACAGGCTGAATTTCATATGCAGAAAAAGAGCATGATGATAAAGACGCTCATCCTCGGCGAAGAGGTCTCCCTCGCCGTGTGCGATACGACTTCGCTCGTCGACGAAGCCATCCGCCGCCATCACCTCTCTCCCGTCGCCGCGGCGGCATTGGGGCGTACCATGTCCGCGACCGCCTATCTCTGCAGCTGGTTGAAGGGGGAAGAAAGCTCGCTCTCCGTCACCGTGAACGGGGGCGGCCCGGGCGGGAAGATCTGCGTCGCGGGGGATGGAAAAATGCACCTTCGCGGCTTTGCGGAACACCCCGATATCTCCCTTCCCCCGCGCGAGGACGGCAAGCTCGACGTGGGCGGCTTTGTGGGAAGGAAGGGGGTCCTCACCGTCATCCGCGACGACGGGGAGGGCATCCCCTTCGTAGGGACGAGCGAGCTCGTCTCGGGGGAGATCGCAGAGGACTTTTCCGCCTATTTTTTCTCGAGCGAACAGCGGCCCACGGCCCTCTCGCTGGGGGTAAAAATCGGCACGGACGGGCATTGCCTCGGCGCGGGCGGTATCTTCTTCCAACCCCTTCCCGGGGCGAGTGAGGAGAGCATTTCCCGCATCGAAGCGCTCATCGGGGGGTTTTCGCACATTTCCACCCTCATCGAGGAGCAGGGCGCGGCCGGGCTCATCCGTTCGCTCTCGCCCGAAACGGAGCCCGAGACGCGTGAGATCTTCTTCAAATGCCACTGCTCACGCGAGCGCATCGCATCGATCATCCTCTCCCTCGGCGAGGAGGAAGCGCGTTCCATCGTGCAAGAGGAGGGGAAGGTCTCCGTCTATTGCCATTACTGCAACACGACCTATGATTTTACGGGGAAAGATCTCGACGAGATCTTTCCGAGAGGGAACACATGAAGAAGGATAATATCCGAAAACTTTCTTTCGACGACGACTTCTTGCTCGACAGCGCCCAGCAGCGCTACGAGGAAGGGGATTTTTTCGGCGCGCTGAAGATCCTGAATAAGCGCGAGGCGATGCACGAACCCCTCGCCGACGCCTATGCCATCTATGCGGATGTATATGAGGCGCTCGAGCTCTGGTCGCTCGCCGCCGACGCATGGTACCGTTTCCTCGATACATGCAACGAGGCGGATTTCCCCGAGGGGTACGAAGGGCTCGCCATCTGCTTTATGAACATGGGGAACGACTTCCAATCGGGATTTTTCTACCACCGCGCCCTCTCGCTCGACGGGTACGACGAAGAGGACTGCGAGGATGTTCTGGATGCGATCAAGACGCAGCCGACCCTTCGTCTCATCCATAATGCGGAGGAGGCCGCAGCCGATCCCGAGACGATCGCCGAAGGGCTCGCCCTCATGCGCATCGGCGACCTCGGCGGGGCAGAGCGCGTCTTTTCCGAAGTGGAGGAAAACAGCACCGACTACCCCTCCGCGCAGGGCCTTGCCGCGATGTGCGCCCTCATGATGGGGGAGGAACAGCGGGCCGAGGAGACGAGCAGGGCGCTCGCCGAAAGGTTCCCCGCAAACGTGCAGGTGCTCACGACCTATTGCGCCGTTCTCGGGGCGAAGGAGCGCTACGACGAGGCCAAGGAGGTCGCCAAAGCCCTTTCGCGCATCGAGACCTCCTCGACGGACGACCTCTATCGCATCGCCACGGCGCTCTGCGAGACGGGACTCGACGCGCTCGCAAAGGAGAAGCTCGAGCTTCTCAAAAAACGCCTTCCTTACGACGAGAACGTGCTGTGGTTCCACGCCGTTGCGGCATACCATGTCGGGGATACAGAGGGTGCGATCGAGTCTTTGGAGCTTCTCACCCTCCTCTTTCCGCGCAAGGCGGTGGCCGCATGGTACCTCGAAAATATGCGCGCCGTCCGCGACGAAGGGGGGGAGCTCAGGATCAATTATTTCTACCGTCTGCCGCAGGAAAAATACAAGGATGTGGCCTCCTACTTTCTCGAGGCCAATACGCTGGATGCCGGTGAGGGGGAGGAGCTCGCCAAGGAGGAAGAATTCAAGGAATACTTCTTCCTCGCCTTCGACGAAATGGAAGGGCGGGACGAGAAATTGCAGCTGCTCGCCGCCAAAGTCGCCGCCCGCTTCCGTGCGGACAGCCTCATCCGCGCCGTCCTTCTCGATTGCAACGGCGACGAAATGGTGAAGTTCTCCATCCTGCACGATCTTGTCTGCCGCAACGAGGACAACTCCTTCGGCACAGTGCTTTGCAATCTCTATAAGGAATTCTTCACGCACGAGATCGAGATCGGAAAAAAGAAGGGCGGGCCCTTCATGCAGGCGTTTGCCGACGTCTATTCCAAATATGCCCTGCTCGGCGAGGAATACGAACGCAAGATCTGCGCCGCGGGTGAGGAGATCTACGAGGCCCTCGCCGAAGAGGAGGGGCTTTGCTATGCCGATGAGCGGGGGGCGCTCGCCGCAGCCATCTATCGCGAGGCCCGCATGCGCAAGGGAGAGCGCTCCTTTGCCGAGATCTGCAAGATGTTCGATGCGGATAAGATCATCGCCGAGCACATTCTCGACTATATGCTATAACGGGGGAACCATATGGATAAGCCGATGGATTTCGACGGCCTCTTCGAGGAAAAGCTTCAGGAGTATATGCGCCGTCTGAAGGGAAGACACACCGAAGAGGAGTGGGAGGAGATCATCCCGAGGCTCTATAAAGAGTTCGCCGATACCTTCATCCCGCAGGTGGGGTGCACCCCCAAAGAATATTATGCCGCCAAGACGGACGGCGAGCTTACAGACCTTCTCATCCGTCACAAGGAAGAAGGGGTGCCCGTCTCCGATCTTCTCTGCCGCGAGCTCTCGACGAGGAAGACGGAAGCGCTCCTGCCCCTTCTCAAAGAGCACGACCCCGCCATCCTCACGTTGGCCGTCGGCCTCATCGGGCCGTCTGAGCAGGCGTTTGAATCGTATTTCGAGCTGCTCGGGGAAGGGATGGACGAAGGCGTTTGCGAGGCCGTCTGCGAACAGCTCAGAGAAAATGCCGATGCGGCGAAGGAAGGGGCGCTCGCCCTCTTTGCGCGGGGGATACTTCCCGAGCAAATGCTCGAGATCTTATCCCGCGTGCAGACGCCTTCGGACGAGGTGTTCGCCGTCCTCCTCACCGCCTTCAAAGAAAGCGGCGAAGAGATGCCCGTACGGGCGGGCTACCTTGCAAGCTATGGCGATGCGCGCGCCCTGCCCGCCCTTTTGGAGGTCATCGACAGGGAGGATATCAACTATCTCGAGTATCGGGAACTCAAGTATGCCATCGAGGCCTTGGGGGGAGAATATACGCGGCAGCGCGACTTCTCCGAAGATCCCGCTTTTCTCGAACTGCAAAACCACGTCCAAAACGCGTCATCCTGAGCCGAGAAAGTTTTACGCAGTCCTTGCAAGCCCATCCTCGAAGGATCCCCTTATACGAAGTTCCGCACCGCACGAGATGAGAACGCCCGCCGCAAAAACCTGCGGCGGGCTTTTGTCATATCTTTTCGCTCGCCGTCATATCGTAACATAGCAAGAATTGTGCGGAGGCGATTATGAAATCATTCGGATTTTACGAGGACGTGGCCAAGCGGACGGGCGGAGATATCTTCATCGGCGTCGTGGGGCCCGTTCGCACGGGCAAATCCACGTTCATCAAAAAATTTATGGAAGAACTTGTACTTCCCCAGATCGACGAGACGCAAAGGCAGCGCTCCGTCGACGAGCTCCCGCAGTCGGCGGCGGGCAAGACGGTCATGACGACCGAGCCTAAGTTCGTGCCCGAACAGGCCGTGGAGATCTCCGCGGGCAAGACGCTCGCCCGCGTGCGGCTCATCGACTGTGTGGGATATCCCGTCGAAGGTGCGGTCGGGTTCGAAGAAGACGGCACCCCCCGCCTCGTCAAGACCCCTTGGAACGATACGCCCGTGCCCTTCGAACAGGCTGCTCAGGAGGGGACGCGCCGCGTCCTTTACGACCATTCCACCATCGATATCCTCGTAACGACGGACGGCTCGGTGACGGGGATCGACCGCGTCTTTTATGAGGCGGCGGAGGAGAAGGCGCTCGGGGAGCTCAAAGCCTCGCAAAAGCCCTTCGTCATCTTGTTGAATTGCAAGGATCCCGCCTCGGCGGAGGAGCTCCGCGCGACCCTCGAGGAGAAATATTCCGCCCCCGTGATCGCCGCCAACGCCGAGAAGATGGATGCCGAGGAGCTCGCCTCTCTTTTAGAGCGCGTCCTATATGAGTTCCCCGTCGTCTCCATCGAGATCGATATCCCCGAATGGATGCGCATCCTCGATGCGGATACGCCCATCATCTCGGAGCTCTTGGAGGGGGTGCGCACCGTCGCACCGAAAATCTGCAAGATGAGCGACTGCGCCCTGCTCGATACCATGTTCACGGAGAGCGCAAAGCTTGCTCCGCCCGTCTCCGTCCGCATGGAAGCGGCCACGGGAAGGGCGCTCCTTCAGATAGATGCACGCGAGGGCGTGTTCTTGCAGGTTCTCGGCGAGCAGTGCGGGGAGGACCTCTCCGATGAGATCTCCCTCATGCGCTATGTGCTCACGCTCTCCGAGGCCAAAAAGGTCTATGCGCGGGTGGGAAAGGCGTTCCATGACGCGCAGGAGTACGGCTACGGCATCGTCCCGCCCGACGAGGTGGAGATGGATCTTTCCGAGCCCCGCCTCATCCGGAAGGGCTCGCGCGTGGGCGTGGATCTGCAGGCGGCGGCGCCGAGCTATCACATCATCCGCGTCGATCTTTCGGGCGAAGTGAGGCCGGCAGTCGGCACGCTCGAGCAGAGCGAGGCCTTCATCAAGAAGATCAACGAGGACCTCGCGGGCGACCCCGAGAAGGCTTGGAATACCAATATGTTCGGCAAAACGCTCAAGGAGATGCTCGGCGAAGAGCTCACCGTGAAGAACCGTTCCATGGCCGAAGGGGTGCAGAAGAAGATGAGAAAGACCGTCACGCGGATCGTCAACGAAGGCAAGGGCGGCGTCATCTGTATCCTGTTGTAATCGAATATAAGGCTTCCTCCTTTCCAAGGGGGAAGCTGTCACGTAGTGAGGGCCAAAGCTGCCCTCTTGAAGGGTGTACCCGCGTCATGCTGCCTCACGCGCATTGGGTCAAACGCGTCATGCTGCCTCACGCGCATTGGGTCAAACGCGTCATGCTGAGCCGACCAAGCCTTACGCAGTCCATGGCGGCCTATCCTCGAAGCATCCCGAATTACGAAGTCCATGGGTCAACCGCGTCATGCTGAGCCGAATAAGCCTTACGCAGTCCATGGCGGCCCATCCTCGAAGCATCCCG